>SYKL01000129.1 GCA_005797785.1 Pseudomonadota bacterium
ACTGTTGTGGATGCGCGATCGCGTAAAAGTAAAGTCGCTTAACGATTTGAGCGCCCTGGGCCCCATTCGTTCGCTCATGGAAAACGACGCGTCTATCGTGCTGATCACCGGCCACCGCCGCGAGAATTTCGGCGAAGGTTTCCTGGCGATCTGCAAGGCGATCCGCCGGTTGGCCGAGCGGTTCCCGAACACGCATTTCGTATACCCGGTTCACCTGAATCCGAACGTTCAAGCTCCAGTAAATGCGCACTTGACCGGTATCGCCAATGTTCACCTCATCAGCCCGCTGGAATACGCTCCGTTCGTGCGGCTGATGGACCGTTCAACGCTGATCCTCACCGATTCCGGCGGGGTTCAGGAGGAGGCGCCAAGCCTTGGAAAACCCGTGCTGGTGATGCGCGAAACGACCGAGCGACCGGAAGGTTTGGCTGCCGGCACGATTTCCCTCGTCGGGACCTCAGAATCCGCGATCGTCGACGGGGTGTCGAAATTGCTTACCGATCCTGACGAATACCGACGCATGAGCCAAGCGCACAATCCGTATGGCGATGGTGCCGCTGCCGCGCGGATTTTGGATGCATTGGCAGCGAACTAGAGCGCGGCGGATGTCTCATCCGACGACAGAAGCTCGATCGCTAAAACACCGATTCTTCGATGAACAACTGATCCCCAGGCTCCAAGGCGATGTCCGCCTCTCGTCCCTGCATGATCCGCTTGAGGCGAATCCGGGTCCGGTCGCCATTACGAAGAACGTAGGCATATTTTAGACTGGCTGTCGACTTCCAGCCGCCGGCCATGGTGATCGCTTGGGTGACGGTCAGTCCATCGCTAAAGGTGACTTCCCCCGGCTTTCCACCTGCCCCGCGACATAGACGACCAGCCCTTCCGGAATGTGGACCACATCATTGGCTTGCAACTGGAGGTTTCCCTCGCCGGTGCCAAACAGGGTCTCGAGCTTCACCACCACCTTTGACGAATCTGCCCGATTAACGTGGATTTCTTTTAACGAGCGATCGCTGCTGACCCCGCCCGAAAGCGCCGAAATCTCCAAGAGAGACGTTGGGCCTGTCAGGTAGTACACACCAGGCTTTTCGACAGCCCCCAGGACCTGAACGGGTTTACTCCCGTAAGTAGCGATGTGAACTGAAACATGCGGATCAACGAGGTATTTCTCCTCAAACATCGCTTCAAGAAGTGTGGCGATCTCGGACGCCGTCTTACCGGCCACGGGCACATTGCGCAGAAGAGGCAGGTCGATAGCCCCCTCTTCGCTCACCATAAAGCTACCGGACAGGCTCTCTTCGCCAAACACGCTCACGGCCAGCACATCTCGGGGATCGACGACATACCCACCCAAAGCCGGCTCTTGAGCTGCACCCCATCGCGGGAACAGCACGAACAGCAGCAGCAGCAGCCCGCGCGGTATCGCCGTCCACCAGCCCAAAGCACCCCCAACACCGGCCAGCATAACACGCGGACCCCCCAATGGCTGCCCAAACTCACCGGTAGCCGCGATGCGCGCGCGGGTTATGGTCGACCCTCACCTCGAGAGCGCCATGGCCGAGCGAACGCCAAAGCCCCCCTGGCTCAAGGTCAAAATGCCGGGTTCCCCCCGGTATCAGAAGATCAAGGAGCGCGCCCGCGAGCTCCGCCTCTCCACCGTGTGCGAGGAAGCCCGCTGCCCGAACATCGGTGAGTGTTGGGGAGGTGGTACCGCTACTTTTATGGTCATGGGCGACGTGTGCACCCGAGGTTGCCGGTTTTGCGCCGTCGACACCAGTCGCAAGGGAAGGCCCCTCGATCCTGAAGAACCAGCGAATGTCGCCAACGCGATCGCGGAAATGGACCTCGACTATGTGGTGGTCACCTCGGTCGATCGCGACGATTTAGCCGATCAAGGAGCCGGCCATTTTGCCGACTGCATCCGAGCCATCCATGGGCGAATCCCAAAAACGATGGTTGAAGTGCTGATTCCCGACTTCCGAGGCGACGTCGGCCTGCTGCTCAAAGTCGTCGAGGCGGCGCCAGAAGTGATCGCCCACAACGTCGAAACCATCGAGCGACTCACCCCCCAAGTCCGTGATCCTCGAGCTGGATACAAGCAAAGTCTCGACATCCTGCAGGCGATCAAGACCATCGATCCGGATCGGTTCACCAAATCCTCGCTCATGGTCGGACTCGGCGAAACCGAAGCGGAGATCGAAGTCGCGATGCGGGATCTTCGGGCGGTCGGAGTCGATTTTTTGACGCTCGGGCAGTACCTGCAGCCCACCGAAAAGCACCTCAAGCTGGTCGAATTCATCGAGCCGCAACAGTTCGTCCGGTACGAAACCATGGGTTTGGCGCTCGGTTTCAAGTACGTCGCATCCGGTCCGCTGGTGCGATCCTCGTACAAAGCGGGTGAGTTTTTTATCCATCAATTTGTTGAAAAGCATCGTCAAATCCCACCTCAAGCGCAGGAGCAATCGTGAGGGCAACGTTCGCCGCGGCGATTCAAGGCGCGCTGCGCGAAGCGCTCCAAGATCCTTCGGTTCGCTTGTTTGGCGATGGCATTGTTGCGGGCGAGAGCGTCACGACCCGTGGGTTGGCGGCGTTATTCCCGGATCAGGTCCAAGATCTCCCGATTTCGGATCGGGCGTCCGCAGCTTTTTGCCTCGGGCTCGCTTTGGGCGGTCAACGCCCCATTTTAGAGGTAAGCTCCCTCGGCCGGCTCGCGGCGATGATGGAGGTCCTCGTCGAGGCCGGCGCGATCGCACAAGCTGGAGAATTCCCTGCCAATGTGACGTTTCGCGTAGCCTACGGTGGGCAGGCGGGTTCAGCGATCGACACCCCGTTGCTGGCGTCCCTCGCGGACATTCCAGGCCTCACCATCGCCTGTGCAGACTCTCCCACGCAGGCTGCAGCGCTGGTTCGCGCCGCATTGCAAGCGCGCGGCCCGGTCGTCCTGCTCGAATCCCGTGCTCTCTACAACACTTCCGAGACCGTATCAGAAGCGAATCACCCACTTTTCGCGCTCCGATCCGTGCGAGAGGGGTCACACATCAGCCTGATCGGCTGGGGCGAAAGCGTATCCGCCAGTATGGATGCGGCACTCTGCCTGGAGAAGGAAGGATACTCCGCTGAAGTACTAGATTTATCCACGCTTTCCCCCGTTGACAGTAAAACGCTGGGCCAACATGTTCGCCAGACCGGGCGTGTCGTCGTGGTTTGCCCAACCGACCTTTCCTTTGGCGCGCGGCTCACCTCGGTGGTGTTGGCTGAAGGCTTTGAATACCTCGAAGCGCCTCCCGTGGCAGTTTTGTCCAATCCAAGCGCTGTACTGGCCGCATCGCGGTCGGCGCTAACGTTCTGATGGAGATCCGATGGCTTTCGTATTTGAACTTCCAGAAATCGGTGAGGGAGTCGTTGAAGGGGAGGTCGTCGCCTGGAAGGTGAAGGTCGGCGATCGAATCGCCAAAGATCAACCGTTCTGTGAGATCATGACCGACAAAGCCACGGTGGAAATCTCCTCACCGCGCGGCGGCACCGTTGTCCGGCTTCACGGCGCGCCCGGCGACATTATTAAGGTTCATACGCCACTTGCAGAGATTGACGAATCCGGAGCGTCCGCACCCGACGCTCCAAAAGTGGCACCCGAAGTACCAAAAGCCGCGGCGCCGAAGCAAGCCCCAGCGATCGCTGAGACCCACGCCGCTCCCCCGCCAAGAACGGCGTCTCACCCGGATTCTAGGGGCCCCACTCGGGCCGCCCCGGCAGTCCGCCGCCACGCCAGCGAGGAAGGGGTCGACATCCACCAAGTTCCCGGCACCGGCCCCAACGGTCGAGTGACGCATCAGGACATAGCGTCCTTCGGAACCCCGCTTCCGATTGCTCCGGCCGCACTGCCACAGGTGTACGCCACCGGCGCAGACAGCCGGGTGAAAATCATCGGAATGCGCCGAAAGATCGCAGAACAGATGGTTCGAAGTAAGCATACAGCGCCCCACTTCACCTACGTGGA
>SYKL01000001.1 GCA_005797785.1 Pseudomonadota bacterium
CCGCTCCCGGTATTCATTGACCCGCCGAGTGGCGCGTTCGTACGAACGCCGCACCCGATCCACCGCATGCCGAACGTTCGCCAGGGTTTCGTTCGCCGGTGCGCCCTCAAAATCACCGATCGCCATAAATGCAGTGTTCACCTGCTCATATACAGGATCCCAGATATCCATGGGCGGCAGCGAGATTTGTTGATCGATCGGACCTTCCGCCGCCTGTGAGGTACGCTCGGAATCAAAGGCGTCATGGAAAGCGCGTCCCAAACGACTTTCGGAGACCCTCGCGCCCATTTCTGACACCGCACCAACCACAGCACTGTTGCGGCGCAAGTTGGTCAGCGACTGGTGGCGATAGCGAGCCGCATCGGTCAGGTCATGGATTCGACGCACTTGCTCGCGCAGCTGCCGTCCTTTCTCCGCGGGAGTCGCTGGCGCGCCGGGGGCGCCGGGGGCGCCGGGGGCTCCGGGAGGGGCCTGACGACTCGCGTTCAACTGCGCATTCGCCGCCGTGTTGTCATGGGCGGGAGGTGCGTTTTCGTGTCCAGCGGAGGCAGGAGCCGACGAAGTCTGGGGTGCCTGACGAGTCTGTCCCGGCATGGTGCTTTCCTTGAGGAGTACACCAGTGTGCCCGGCAGGAACGGTGAACGCTACCGGGTTTACAACATCCACATCGGTGAACTGAGTCGCTAACCGGCCTCACCGATAGAGATGCAGATTACCCACGTATAGCCCACACTATTACAGGCACAACTGTTCGCCAGCCACCAGATAGTCAATGTATTTACTATTTACGTTTGTCCACATTCTGTCAACGAACACTACGCCGCGCGCAAATTGACGCCTTCTCTCAACCGCCCTAAGCTCCCCGAATGAAAACCATCCTGTGGCTTCCCTTTCTGTTCGCCTGCACCTCCTCCGACTCCGAGCCGGCGGACTCCGAAACGACGGATTCTGACGATTCTGCAGCGGATACCGCGGACTCGACCGTCGACACCGCCGACACCGATGGTGGTGTTTACGAGGTCACCATTTCTCTGGTCCCCGCCGCGGTAGGCCACTCCAGCACCAAGCTCGATATCCAATGGGGCGAATGGTCCGGTGACCATGTGGTGATCACCCTCACCGAGGACAATGGGCCGCCGGCGGTCATCGAAACCTCCCAAAGTTCCTACCAAGTGGACGGTCTCAAAAGCGATACCACCTACACCGCCTCGCTGGAGCTCTGCCCCGACCAAGCGTGCACCGCCCCCGTCGAAATGGGCGCCGCCTCGGCGACAACCCCTGAAGAAACCTGGCAATTTTCAGGCACAGGCAACACCCTTTCCGGGCTCGCGACCGTGGTGTCCGACGGCAACGCCAAAGTCTGGGGGATCTGGTATGGCGACGATGCGCCCGAAGACCAGGCGGGAAGGGTTCAATTGTACTACGGCCCCACCCAGGGCAATGGCGTCAACGGCCAGGCGGTGGGCGTTGCCACCTCGGATGTGGCCGATCCCCAGGATTTAAGTACGCTCTACCCCATGGACGCCAATCATGGGACGGCGGGGCTCATTTCGCCAAATCCAGCCACCACGTGGATTTCGGGCATCATGACCGCCCAAGCGGTTCCGCTTTCCTCTGGGATCATTCGTCTGTATTTCGAAGCCAATGGCGGCGACGGGCACACGCGCATTCTGTCGATCGACTCGGTCGACGGCTATGTGGGCATGGATTTCAACGCCGACGCCGCCACAGTGTGCAGCACCAATGCTGATTATCTCGATAACGGCGGCTGCCCCTCCACGCTAGCGCTGGGCGTCGACGGCGATTCGGCGAGCGCGGTCGAGAACATTCCCAACGTGCGCCAATTCAAGATCGCCTACCCCACCCTCACCGACTGGCGATGGGACGAATCCCCAGGAACATTCATGTTCTTCACGGTGGATGGCGGCGGAACCTGCGGCTACGACGGTTTCGCCAACCAGGCCTACGCGATCTGGGATGGTTCCAGCTGGAACCCCGTGTATGGCGAGGACGGGTGCCCGGTGGCTCTCGAAAGCATGCAGGCCCCTGCCCCCGTGCATCTCGGCGGAGTCAAATACAAGCTTTACCATGGGGATCCATCCGATCGCACCGGAGCCGACGAAGGAAGCATGCTTCCTTTCCTCGGCCCCAAACAGCTGCTGTACGGCGACGGGGTCAGCACCGGTGCTGGAGCAACCGTCGAATTTGAGGACTGGGAACCTCGCGAAGCCGCGCGCGGCCTCACCTTCCTGTGGCCCGACGGTACCGCGATGGACGCGGGAGAAGAGGGCTACATCGACGACTTTGTGTTCATGACTCCCACCGGAACCACCGATTTCCAGGTGGCCTACGTGGTGCTCACGGACGGCATGCAGATGCCGCGCCCGGCGTTCGCGATCCTGACCAACCCGTAAAGTAAAGCGGCTTTACGATCTGGGCGCGCCGGCTCCGCCGTCGGCCCCTGCGCGGGTTTCGTCGCGTTCGAGCGGAGCTCTCACGCGACCGCTGCGCGCCGCTCCGGCCCCTCGCGCCACCGAACCGATCGACCGCCGGTACCCTGGTACATTTGGGTGCATTTTGGTGCACGGTGGAGGGGTCGACTGGGAAATGGTCAACCGCTGGACCATCGGCCCTCCGCGCACCACTCAGGGGCGAAAACTCCCGTGGGACGGTACACTCTGGTACATCTTGGTACGGGTGGAGCACCCGAGATTCCCGGTCGGGAACGCCTACACGCCCCTTCGCCTCAGCTCGGCCTCCACCCACTCTTCAAACACCCTTTCATAGGGAAGAATCAGGTACAGCCAGATCGCCGGGATGGGCAGCGGCTGCAGGCCGCCATCGATGCGGTACGCGCGGTTGGACGCGCGCAACTGGCCGGAAAGCAACACCCGTCCCCACGGGCTGATGCGATCCAGGATGCGCACCAACCCACTCGCTGCGATCTCCACCCGCGCGTCCCAATCGGTGCGTTCGCCGCGGCTCACACGAACGTTACCAGCGGTAACTTCGACATTCCACTCCCGTACCCCCGACGAAAACACGACGCACAGGGAGAGGATCACCGGGTGGGGGCTCTTCCAACGAGCGGCGGTGGGGTGAATCTGGGGCACCACCGACTCCAACCACGCTTCGATCCTCCCTTCCCACGATGGGTCCTCGTCGACAGGGTCCTGGAGCGGCGGGATCTCAAAAGGAGCGTACGTCCTCGGATCACGAGAACCGACCTGAACCCTGGGATCGCGCTCGGAAGAGACCGTACCGTCTGAGATCACTAGCTTCAACCCCGGCTCCAACGGAAACCGCTGTGCCGAGGGGACGAGATCTGAGACATCCCGTAAAAACCGGCTTTCGGCCACAGGATACGCATGCCTGCTCAACCAACAATGGGGATCGGCATAGCCAGTCCCGGAGGCGCCTGGAACCACCGCTTTCGGCCGGCACGCCACCACACGCTCGAGCTCCCGAGCGTACATCGCGCGCGGAAAACCCCCGGCCGAACCGATCACTGCCGCCACCTGTTGAAGGGGCTGCCAGCGGGCGATCAACAGATCGAGGCCCTCCCGGAGCTGCGGTGCGGTCTGCGAAAGCTCCGCGAACAACACCGGGATCCCCGCTGGATCTCCGGCATCCGCATCCACCATGTTCCAGGCGGTTGCTCCGGGAGAGAGAAGGATCGCTCCCCATTCTTTGACCGGCGCCTTGGACGGCGTGGCCACCAGAGTGAGGTGACCGAGCGAAAGAGAGGTTCCCGGCGCCCATTCCCGCACCCACCGAAACCCCAACCGCCGGCAGGCGGAAAGCACGAGGGGATCCGGCGATACCACGAGCCGCTCCGAATCTTGTTGGGCCAACCGGCTTAAGCTCTCGACATCGAAATGATCCGGATGCCGGTGGGAGATCGCGATCACCCCCGTTCGCGTGAGCGCCGGATCGAGGGTGCGTTCCGGGACCACTCGAAAAACGCCGTCGTGGTAGGTCTCGGAAAGGATCGGATCAAACAAGAGGGTCGCGTCTTTCGCCTCCACCCGCCACATCGCGTGGCCGAGGGCCGTCCAGATCTGGCTCACACGGCGCTCGGTGCGGCGGACGAAGGGAGGGGGGCGCCCAGCGCAGGGCTCCGCACCGACTCCACCCACCGCTCAAAAGCAGGGATCCACTGGGGGTCCCGCGCCTTCAAGAACGCCTCGGTCGCGGCGACCGCCACCCGTTCCAACTCCCGGTGCACCACAAATCCCGGGGTTCCGGGTTGGGTTTCACGGGCCTGCGTGAAATCACGCAGCACCACCGGATCGGTGATCGGATGCACTTCCTCGTGCAAAATCTGCAACAGAAGTAGATCTTCGGCTCGGCCCAAATCTGCCGCGACCACCCGTCGCTCGCCGACCGTGGCCGCCCGTGCTTGCGCCCCCAACGCCGGAACGTCAAGCAACAGCAACGGCGGAGGCGGCCCTTTGACCGTCCACAACCATTGCCGCCAACGGTGGAGCGTTTCCAATTGAGCGGACACCCCATCCAGACGCTGTGCACGTAAACGGGCGGTCATCGCCCATCCTTGTTCGAAGCCCTCGCGTTCGGCGCGGATCGCCGCGAGCAACGCCTCGCACAGCGCACCGCCCCGGACGATCAGCGCCTGTTCGAGCTCATCGATCGCCTCAAACTGGAGCCCTAACGCCAGGATAGAAAGCGCATTTGGCGTGCGAGTCCAGGCTTCGGCGATCGCGGGCGCCCAAGTTGGGGTTCCCGTGGCGGAAAGGTAACTATTCGCGCGATCGTCGCCGAGATCGACCCCCGCCCAAATCCCAAACCACAGGCTGGCCGCCGGCCATTGTGCAGGACAAATGGATGTTTCCACATGCCGACGCACCGCCGGGACCCAGCCCGCCGGCCCACCGAGCACGCCGACCTGAATGCGGCCGAACGCGCGCTCGTCTAAGCGGTCACCGTGGCGGGTGAGCACGACCAAGTCTTGCGGCCGAAACCGAGGGCCTAAGAAGGCGATCACTCGGCCGTCGGGTTCACGGACCGCATTGAGCAACGAGGCGGGCGCCTTCGGCATGGCCGCACCGATCCACAATCCGTCGAAGGAACCTTCGATATCCAACAATCGGGACGCTTCCTTGCGGATCACTTCCACCTGCGGCCATGCCTGGAGCGAACGGCGCATTTCTTGGGCGCGATGCCCCGAATGCACCGCCACCACCTTTCCGGACGGTCCCACCAGCTCGCCAAATACTGCCGCCAGCCAGCCATTTTCAGCGGTGATGTCCGCAACATGGTCCCCGGGGCCGGGAGCCAACGCTTCGATGCCGATCGCCACCGCGCGCAGGCCCGTGTGCCCCGGGATCACCCCTTCCACCGATGGAATATCGGGTCGGTCGTCCAGAAAAGCGTTGGCGGTGGGTTCGCTCATGAACTGTTCCGGCGGAACCACCAACAACGCTTCAATCAAACGAGAGGTTCGCAGTACCCCTTCATCGATCAAGCGACGGATCGCCGTTTCCCGCTTGCGAACCCAAGGATCCTTCAACTGAGCGCCGATCGGCACCGCCAGAATCGGAGCATCCACGTGTTCCCGTTGCAACGCCTTTTTTCCCATGGCGATCAACCGATCTCGGTGCGCGGGGGTGAGGGCCAACCGTTGTTCTTCTAGACTCTGGAAAAACACCCGGTCGATGCTGCGGCCCTGGCCGCGAAAGTTCTGTTGAACCTCGGAAACCAATGGACCGTAGTTGTCCACCATGAACCGCACCCTCTGCTCATAGGTCAGGGAGGAAGAGGGTTCATTGTGCTGCGCCAAAAACGGCCCATCGTAGTAGTTCCACCACCAGCGAGGATGGTGAAATTTGGCTCCGTGCCTCGCTTCCCAAAGGGAGCGCTGCTCGTAAACCGCGGCTCCCGGGTACAGGCGAAAGGGATCGATGCTCACCCAACCGCAGGTTTCCTTGGCCGAAAGGAACAGCTCGCGAACGAAAGCGTGGGTTTCCTGCATGCTCTGCATCGTTTCGCCGGGGTGGCCGACGATCACATTCGCCGCCCACGACAATCCATGCACCCGAGAAAGCCGCGCCAACCTACGCAAAGCGTCGAGGTACCGGGCGGGTTGATTACCCTTTTGCATGATCTCCAGCATCGCTGGGCTGCCGGACTCCATGCCGATGCCGATCGAGAACCGGCCTTTGGCTAGAAGAGAAACATCCGTTTCATCGAGATCATCGCTGCGGGTCAACGTCCAAAACTGGCGTGGAACGATCTTCGCTTTGAGGATCCCTTCCAGCACTTCCCGCCGCCATTTGCGGTGAAACCCAAACAACGGATCGGCGATGTTGACCACCCAACGCCCGATTTCCGTTCGCGCGGCGAGCCGCTCCAATTCGTTGACCGCGCGTTCCGGCGCGAATCCGCGCCAGGAATAGCCGGATTTCGAGCGTTCCATGCAGAAAGTGCAGTGGTACGGGCAACCGCGGGAGAGGTAGATCTGC
>SYKL01000130.1 GCA_005797785.1 Pseudomonadota bacterium
AGTGCGCGAAAGCGATCGTTCGTCCGTTGCTTCGGGCGGGTTTCAAACCGCCGACCGCGTCGCCGAGCGTTTGTGGCGCAGTAGGTGTTCGCGTCGCCCAAAATTCCATAGGAAACGAGGGCTCATGAGGGATCCGGGCTAGGAGGTTCAAGATGCAATCCAAGTTTGCGACTCAACAACTTGTGGCGCCGCGCTCATGGCCGCTGTTCGTGTTTTTCGGAAGCAGCGCGTTGGCATGCAGTGGACTGTTCCTCGGGCCATTCGGTTGGCTGGGCACCCTGTTTTTTGGATGCTGCGCCCTCTTTGGGGTGTATCGCTCCATCTTCCCGGATCGCCTAACCTTGAGCACGGGAGGTATCGATCTGAACGGCGCGACCACACCATGGGAGAACATCGAAGCGTTTGGTGTTTCTTACGATGTTCACTCCCTTTTCATGCCCGGGGCTTGGCTTTCTTTGCTGCTCCTCCACCCCACGCGGGTTGTGGGGTACCGGCTGAAACAGACCAACCCGGTTCTCGACGGCCTCGGCCTCCTTGATGCTGGATATCACGTCACGTTACCGAGCAACTTCCGCCAAGATCCCGAGGACTTCGCGAAGGAGCTCAATCGGTGGCGGGTTGGGGTGGGGGCCCCCGACCACGAACCGCAAAACCACTGAGGATGCCAATCCTGAAAACGCGTCAGCGACGCCTCCCTCCAGGCCATTTTCCTTTGACCCAACCCAGGAGAGAACATGTCCGTGTTGCGAGACACCCGGTCTGAATGGGGTCCGTTGTTGCCCGACTTTGAGTGGCTCCTCGACGACGAGCGCGAACGGGTCACCCATGCCTTGCTTGCAGACGTTGAGCGGGGCGGAGTCTACGAACCCCAGCTGCACGACGCCACGTTAGCCCGAATCAAACGTTCGATACCAATGGCGAAAGGCCAATTTCGCACACAAAGGTTGTTGCGGCGACCGATTCCAATGATTCTAATGCTCGACCCGGCCTTTCCCGGCACTCTCTGGGCGTCGTTCGGTGGAAGTAATGCCGAGTTATGGTCCCCGATCACGCCGGGAAGACTCGACCTGTGGCGGGCCGCGTACACGGTGCCGGACCCTACACCCGTGTCCCGACGCGCGAGGCGTCAGCGGATCGCGAAGAAAATGGACGATGCGATTCTCGCTGACGTCATCGTTTCGTTGCTGAACGAGTGCGTGTGGCTCAACGATTCTCGTTGGGGAAGCGCTCACGACGACGACCCCTGGGTCGACAACGAGAGTGAAATGAGCCTTTTCGACCAATATTTTGCGGTACAGGACGCCGAGACACAACACCCCACGAGGAGGCCATCGCTGGCGGTCCGAACGCTTTGGTCAGGTGCAGCGCTCCGCATCGAGGAGCATTTCAATCGTTTGTTTTGCTTTGAGCTCGTATATTCTTCTGGAATCGACTCGGAGGTGATCACAAGATTCAACCAAATCTACGACTATACGATTCCACCCGATGTTCCCGTCGACCTTGCGGCTGCCTTGATGTGCGGTACCGACATCCGCGCCGACGACGAGGGGCGTTACGCCGAGGGGCCGGCCCTGGACCTGTTCAGTCGAGTGGTCCTGGCTCCCGGAGACCCATCGACCATCGCGGCTGCTCGGCAGGCAATTCACACGACCGCAGACGCTCACCAGCGTCGGAAGGTCCTACACGTGGTGGACCACTATTCCATGGAGGGGCTCCTGAGTGAGGCACTCCTGGTCGAAACAGATGACATTCTAAGGCAAGAATTGCGTGCACGCCTCGAGCCCACGGAGACGACATGAGCACCTGGTACACGGACGCCGCCGTGAGTCACAACGAGGTCCATGCGAGGATGATCGCTCTCGGTTTTACGCCGTGGTCGATACCGCCCTGGACCGCTGGATGGCTTACCTCGATCTGGCGGCGCGACGAAGAAGAAGTACGGTTCGCCGTGTGGAGTCACACGGGTGTGGCGATTCTGGTGTCGCATGATCCACACGGACTGAGATTTGAGTTGCCGGATCGACTGCTTGAGGTCGAGCCCACGGGCCCCGTGGAAGGGCTTCGGAATGCGCTAGCCTGCGCGACAGTGGCGTGTTTCGTGGCAGATGCCGACCCTTACCTGTGTCGCGTTGCGAAACACCTGGAGTCGGAACATGCACCACTCCGTTGGGCGGCGGCCCGAGTCTTGGAGACTACGGATCGCCCCTGGGTAACTTCTGCCTTTCACCTGGCAAATGGACAATATCCAGACCTCGCGCCGTCCCTCGCCCGACACATCCAATTCGTGCAGCAGCACAACGAGTAACGGATCTTGCACCGGTTTGGAGTACCCGCGCGCGAGTGGTCCGGGGGCAAGGTCACCGTCCCCCGACCGCCTCCGATTTCTGATGGCTCGCTGCCTGTGTGCGAGCGGCTTCGACATTGTGACTCGAACACGGGGTCGAGATAGAGGCGGAGCGAAAAAGGAGCACGCAGGTGCGACCCCGGAGGAGGCCGACGGCGTAAGCCGGCGCGCCCGCCTACTTCGGAGCTCCTGGCTGAACCGGGAATCCCTCGCGATCGAGGCGAATTCCGTCCCCAAACTCCGGCCGATACCCCTTTGGCCATCGGATCGGCTCCAGATCGTTCATCGATTCGACCGCGGGCACGTAGATGGCTCGGGTTTCCTTGAGAATCGGCTCGAACATCTTGCACTTGCGGTGCTGAGAATCGAATTGCGCGTCCCAAGCATCAAAAACCAGGCGGTACTGACGGTTGTCGTCCTCGATGGCTTCATCCCAGAGTTCCAGATCGAGCGGCTGAGGGGAGCGACGGCCAAACTCCGGGATCGGGCTGCGTACCGCGACAAACCGCACTTTACCTGGGCCTCCGAGTTCGACGACGAGCAGGCCGGGGTCCCACTCGATCAACCAAAACACCCGATCATCCAGGACGACGTACGACCAACGGGCCAGGGTGCCGAGGATCGGTGCGAGGTTGCGACGGTAGAAGTCGTCGTCGACGGGTTGGAGCGCCGGCAGGACGCCGCGCCGCAGATACAACTCCTCGGTCTCGCGGACCGGGCCTTCCATCAGCTCTTCGGTATCGGCGACCCAAATCACGTAGACGGGAAGTTCGGTTGGCGACATGGGCGAAACTCCACGAGGTTCGAATTTGGCGCTTGAACTTAGCCGCGTGCCTGCACTGTGCGTGTTGCTGTTCGTAGCGTGTGCACCAGATGGTAAAGGTGACTTACTATTCGCCGCTGGCGCGAACCTTCGCTCGGCCGCTCACCGTCACCCGGGCGTTCGGCCGCAATTCCACCCGTAGAACGCCACCGCGGTCGGAGGCTTGGAATGCCATGAACTTGGTCTTACCCAGGCGCTCCGCCCAGAACGGCCCAAGGGCGCAGTGCGCGGAACCGGTGACCGGATCCTCGTCGTTGTGGGCTTTTCGGAAAAACCGAGAGATGAAATCGAACTCCCCAGAGCCGCGCGCCGTAACCGCTACCCCGAGGCCGAACATGCGCCGCAATCCGGCAATGTTTGGGCGCAACCGGCGAACGACATCTTCGTGGGCAACCTCCACGACGATGCGGCCGCTGGCGTCATGCAGGCTGCAGACTTCGGCCCCCAGAATGGCGCTGAGTTCCGGCGGGATCGCGAGTGGTCGGAGGGGAAGGGCAGGGAGATCGAGCTGAATCCAGTCGCCGTCGACCGATGCCGCCAACTCCCCGGCACAAGAGGTGTACTTGGGGGAAAGACCGCGATCGAGCAATACCCGGGACGCCGCGAGCGTGCCGTGGCCACAAAAATCGGATTCGTCTGGGGTGAACCACCGAATATGGGATCGCTCCGAGCCCAGTTGAACGAAGATGCAAGGCAACTCCAACTCCCGGGCCGTGCGGGCGAGTTCTTCCGTTGGCGCGAAGGTTTCCACGATCGCCACTGCGGCAGGGTTGCCGAGGCAACCCTCGCCAATGAAGGCATCGACGACCACGAAGTCTGGGTGTTGCATGGGTACCGCCTTGGCGGGGCAGGTATCACGTGGTCGGGGCCTTGGGATCGGCTGCCCCGGCACACCGCTCGCCCGAATGTCTCACCGCCGGATCAGGAATCCGAAGCTGGAATCTCGGGGCTTTCCTGTCGCAGTCGATAGTCGAGGAATTGTTGGTACCCGAGCCATGCAGCCCCGGCCAGCAGCCCTAGCCCCCCCACCAGAAAGACCACCAGGAGGATGACGACGGCGGCGGGATCGTTGCCACCAAACCCACGCTCGACGGTGCTCCAGCCCATCCAAAGTCCAGGGCCCAATAAGATCAATGAAAGAGAAACCGAAGTCACCGCGATGACACCGGTGTGCAAGATCCGCAGCCGGTTGAGGTCTTGCACCGAGTGGCCGCAGGAGGTGCACAGAAACTGGTAGGTACGGCCCGCGTCACCGCCATTCAGTCGAAATTCGGTGACCGCTTGGCAGTGCATCTGACCGTTGTTGCATCGACCACAACGGCGTAGGCGGCGTAGGTTGGGATCATCGTCGGTTTCTTCGTCGCCCGTCGGTTGATTGAACATCGTTCGGTCCTTGGGCAGCCCTTGTACCGATACTGTACTTCTCCGCCTCGGCTGGGCTCCATGGTAACCACCGAGCTAAGAAGGCGCGACGACAGGTCGCCACGTGGAGCCAACATGTCAAACACGCGAATCCGGCCGGCTACCGTGGAGGACGCGCCGGTCCTGGCCGCTGCACAGCGAGAAATTACGAAGATCCCAGGGCGACTGGCTTCGCTTCCCCACGAGATCAACGACGATGCTTTTCGAGCGAAGATCGCGGCCCTGGCCGATGGCGAAACG
>SYKL01000131.1 GCA_005797785.1 Pseudomonadota bacterium
CGCGCGACAACCGGCGCCTGCTGCAGGCGGTGCTACGGCTTCGCGATCGCGGAAACACGGTGTTGGTGGTTGAACATGACGCGGAAACGATCCTGGCTGCGGACTATGTCGTCGACGTAGGGCCGGGGGCTGGGCGAGAGGGTGGGTTGATCACCGGCCAGGGGCACCCTTCGGAATTTGTCTTACAAAGCACGCTCACGTCGGAGTATCTTCGCGGTGATCGCCGCATCGTGTTGCCGGCGCGGCGTCGCCCGGCAGATGGCGCACATTTGCGGGTCCTTGGTGCCCGATCGCACAACCTGAAGTCGGTGGACGTCCGATTTCCGCTCGGAGTGTTTACCGTTGTCACCGGCGTGAGTGGAAGTGGAAAGTCCACTCTCGTGTTTGACATTTTAGAGCCGGCCTTGCGGGCGGGTCTTTTGGGTAGCAGCCAATTTGAGGGATGTTCGGTGGTGGAGGGGATCTCCCAAGTGGATTCCGTCATCACGATTTCGCAGGCGCCGATCGGTCGCACCCCTCGCAGCAATCCCGCCACATACACTGGAGCGATGGACAAAATCCGGGATCTGTTTGCGGCGACAGCGGAGGCGAAGGCCCGAGGCTATAAAAAGGGCCGTTTTTCCTTCAACGTGGCGGGAGGTCGTTGTGAGGAGTGTGGTGGCGCCGGGGTGAAGACCATCGAGATGCAGTTTCTCCCGAGCGTCGAGGTGACCTGTGAGTCCTGCTTGGGAAGGCGGTTTGGGCCGGAGACCTTGGAAATCTTGTGGAAAGGGAAGAGCATTTCGGAGGTGTTGGACCTGCCGATTCGTGACGCTCTGGAGCTATTCCGTCCGATTCCGGCGCTGAAACGTATTCTCGAAACCTTGGATTCCGTGGGGTTGGGCTACATCACCTTGGGCCAGCCGGCGACCACGCTTTCTGGGGGGGAGGCACAACGCCTAAAATTGGCGACGGAGCTGCATCGGCCCTCCACCGGAAAAACGCTGTACCTCTTGGACGAACCCACCACCGGGCTCCACTTTGAGGACGTGCGCCGATTACTGGATGCGATGCAACGGTTGGTCGACGCCGGAAATACGGTGATCGTGGTCGAACACCATTCCGATGTCGTCAAATGCGCGGACTGGATTGTGGATCTGGGCCCTGAGGGTGGCGACGAAGGTGGTCGACTGGTCGGCGAAGGAACGCCAGAGGAGATCGCCCTTCTTCCTACGCCCACGGGACGAGCACTGGCGGAGCTCCAGGAGTTTGGTGCCCCGCTGGTGGTTGCGGAATCGCCGTCAAAACTCGGCTCACGTGGAGTTCAGGCCCCTCCTGAGATCCGTATCGATGGGGCGCGCAAACACAACCTTCAAGGAATCAACGTCCGTATTCCCCACGGCAAGATGACGGTGATCACCGGTCCAAGCGGTTCGGGAAAGACGTCGCTGGCATTCGACACGATTTTTTCGGAGGGCCAACGCCGGTATGTGGAGAGTCTGTCGACTTACGCCCGGCGGTTTCTGGGCCGCATGGAGCGTGCTCCGGTGGATCGCTTGGAGGGGCTCGCCCCTGCGATCGCCATTGATCAACGTTCCGCTTCGCACAATCCCCGATCTACCGTTGCGACAGTAACGGAAATTCATGACGTGCTTCGCTTATTGTACGCGCGGATTGGGCAGCCTCATTGCCCGGAATGCGGCGAAAAGGTGGAGGCGCTCGAGCCGAGCGGCGCCGCCGGTCGGCTCAAATCCGAGCAGGCGACTGTGGGTTGGATGGTAGCTCACCTGGGAGCGTCGGCTGCCCCAGAACCCCGGCGAAAAGAGCTGATTGCCGAGGGATGGTCGCGGTTGCTGGATGTCGCCACCCGAAAGGAGCTGGTGTTGGACGAGCCCGATGCTGTGGGCTGGATTTCCGCGGGTTGCGCTTTGGTGGTTGATCGCCTCGATCCCAGTCGTGAACCCTTGTCGCGGGTTTCAGAGGCGGTAGCTCAAGCGCAGCGTCTTGGAGGAGATGTCGCCACTTTTTACGAAAAATCTGGACGGCATTGGCGGCTTTCCGCGCGGGCTTCCTGCCCAACCCATGGAGTGGTGCATCAAGGCGCGCTCACGCCGCGGCATTTCTCATTCAACTCACGGTTGGGTGCGTGCGAAACTTGCGACGGGATCGGTATCGTTCGCCAGATTTTACCGGAGCGGGTGTTTCCAAAGCCAGATCTCGGCTTTTGGGAGGCGATGGATCCGCGTGTCTCGTCGATCCTGCAACGGGCGCCACGCACCGGCGCCCTCCTGGAGGCGGTGTTTGGTTCGCTGGGCATGGAGCTCCGGAAACCGGTCTCGGGATGGAAGAAAAATCAGCGAGACGCCGTTCTTTATGGCGTCAAAGGCGAACTCACGCTGAAGTGGACCCAGGACTGGGGAAAGATCAAACGGACGATCGAAGAGAAGAGAAGTTGGGATGGTCTGATCCCGTTGCTGGACTCCTGGAACAGCCGCCTGGCGTGGCTGTCTGCGGAGGGGGCGTGCCCGCGATGTGCAGGGGGACGGCTTCGCCCAGAGTTGCTCAGCGTGCGCTTGGGTGGACTTGGAATTCACGAAATTACTTCACTCACGGTCACTCACGCGAGAACTTCGATATCGGGATGGGAGCTCACCGGCGAACGTGAAGTGATCGCCGAGCGACCGTTATCAGAGCTTAAACGTAGACTCACATTCCTGGAAGATGTCGGGCTTGGTTACCTGTCCTTGGATCGTCCGGCGGAAGGTCTTTCGGGCGGTGAATCGCAGCGCATTCGACTGGCGTCCCAGATTGGAACCGGACTCACTGGAGTGATCTATGTATTGGATGAGCCCACCGTGGGACTACATCCGCAAGATACCGAGCAGCTGCTGAACACCCTGGAGGGGCTGCGGGAACTTGGAAATACGCTGGTGGTGGTCGAGCATGATCCAGAAACGATGCTTCGCGCGGATCATGTCATCGATTTAGGTCCGGGTGCGGGGCGCTTTGGGGGAGAGTTGCTCGCCGCCGGGACACCTGCGGAGGTGGCCGCCAATCCGCGATCTCTAACGGGTCGGTGGTTGTCAGGGGTAGAGTCCTTGCCGAAACCGCCACCTCGACGCAAAGTGCGGGCGGAAATTGTGGTCCAAGCGCCTGTTGCCAACAATCTTCGTTGTGGTGACGTGACCTTCGGCACCGGAATCTGGACTTGCGTAACCGGCGTGAGTGGCTCTGGAAAGTCCTCTTTAGTGATGGACACAATGGCGCTGGCGCTCCGAAAGCACTTGGGCGAGGCCGTGGAACCGGCGCCC
>SYKL01000132.1 GCA_005797785.1 Pseudomonadota bacterium
GAGATCGACTTCGAGGCCCACCAAGAACATGAAAAGGATCACGCCGATTTTCGAGATCATGCCGATGGTCGGGGCGATGTCCGAAGGGAGGAGGAACTCGCTCACCGAGGGAGCGAGTGCACCCAAAAGCGAGGGACCGAGCATCAATCCCGCGAGGATTTCTCCGATGACCGGCGGTTGCTTTAGGGTCTTGTTCAGCACCCAGCCGGTTCCGCGTGTCGCTAAAGTGATGGTCGCAAGAGCAATCAATACCTTGGCGAGGGTGGAGGTGTGATCACCGGTCCCGGAACCGACGCTGGAGACGAGATGTTCAGGTTGGAGGCCGATTCCAACATGGCGGATCAGGAGGTAGGCCGCTAGAGCGGCGAACAGCATCCCGAAATAGCCAAGCCAAACGCGCATTAAAGTGCATAGCTGATCGGCCGACCGGTTGCCGGTTGCTGCAACGAAAGGTCCCGATCGACATCAACAGCGAGCGATCAAAGCCTCTAAACGTGCGATGGTCGCATCGTTCGCGCGAACCCGGTAGCGCACGCCTTCCTGTTGGTAGTCTTCTTCCAAAACCGTGGTTTTCGAGCGAATTTCGCCGATGATCCCCTGGGCATCGTACGGCACCAGCAACTCCGTTTCCGGCATGCTTCGCTGAAAGGTCTCGACGATCGCCTGACGTACGGTGTCGACCCCCGCCGGATCCTTGGAGGAGATGATCAGGGCCTCCGGATATTCCGCCCGAAAAGCGGCGATCTGGTCGGCTGAGAGCTGGTCGGATTTGTTGAGGATCAGCTTGCGCGGAACTTCCGACTCGACGCCGATCTCTGCAAGCACGGTCTGCGTCACCTGAAGCTGGCTTCGGAAGTCCGGATCAGAAGCGTCCACGACAAAAAGGAGGAGAGAGGCTTCGTGCGCTTCGTCCAGGGTCGAACGGAAGCTGGCGACCAGATCGTGCGGAAGTTTCTTGATGAAACCTACGGTATCCGAGATCAGAACCCGAGGAGTGGTTTCCGGAACCATCGCCCGGACGGTGGTATCTAAGGTCGCAAACAGCTTGTCGGCGACCAACACCTGGGTACCGGTAAGTGCCCGCATCAAGGAGGATTTTCCGGCGTTGGTGTAGCCGACCAGAGCGACACGGAGCTGCTCTTGCCGGCGGGCCCGGCGAACTCCGCGTTCGTCTTCAATGGAAGCCAACTCTCGGCGCAGTTCGGCGATGCGATCGCGGATCTTGCGGCGATCGAGCTCGATGGAGGATTCTCCTGCCCCTTTGCCGTTCGCTTCCGCCGGTCTCTCGCATGCGCGGAGCTTGGTAGGTCAGTCGAGCAATCTCAACTTGTAACCGGGCTTCTCGGCTGCTTGCATGCCGATGAAAGATCTCGACGATCACCCCGGTGCGATCGAGCACCTCGGCATTCGTCGCCTTCTCCAAGTTCCGCAATTGCTTTGGGGAAAGCTCATGATCGACGACAACGACCGATGCTCGAGGGCCGGCGGGGGTCTCTTGTTCATCGGAGGGGTCGTCCAATTCAGGAAGCTCTACCTTTGATTTAGGGCCTTTGGGAATGATGCCGGAACCCCCCGTCCAGGCGGCGAGTTCCTTTAGCTTCCCTGCGCCCAGAATATCAAAGCTGATCGCTCCTTTTCGGCGTTGGGACACCTGTCCAACCACGTCGAGACCGAGCGTCTCGACGAGCCGTCGCAGCTCCACGAAGGACGCTTGAGCCTCGGCATCGGAAACTTCAGGAGTAAGAACGCCGACCAATACGGCTTTTGGTCGGGCAGCAGCGGTTTCGTGCAAGGGGATCCTAGAGTTCTGAGATGAACAGGAACATCTTCCCATAACCGAAAAGGGGCGCGCCGATCGCGAGATCATCCAAGCCGTCACCGTTCATGTCGGCCACGTCAAACGACATTCCGAGCGTGCTTCCCGTCAGCGTGGATTCAAAGGTGGCGGGTGCACTGGACAATTCGAGGCTTCCGCCGTTTGCAACAGTGCTTCCGGGGAAGAAATACACGATGCCTTCCCCTTCGGTTTGGAAAACCCCCGCCTGAGCGGAAGGAACGTCGATGTTTCCGGGTTTGGCGACGATGAGGTCATCAAGCCCATCTCCATCGTGATCACCCGCACGCCGATTGACGCGTAGAAAGCTGTTTCCTTCCTCTGCAACCACCGTAGCCATCGCCGCGCTGGCGATCGCGGTGTTGTCGGTGAAGTCATCCCCGTCGACGATGTATACCGTACCACCGTAGTTTTCGCTGTTGTCTGCGTCCGTGAACGGATCAGCGATCATCACTTCGGGGTATCCGTCGTCGTTGATGTCGCGAAGAACGCCGATGGTCGCTCCCAAACCGCCTTCCGTTGGGCCATTGAGGTGGGTAAACTCCGAAAGCGCAAAGGCACCAGTTCCATTCAGCTGTTCTGCGGATGCGAGATACACGCGCGAGGTTCCGGAACAAAACCCCTGACAGATGAAGTCGGGGGTTGTACGCCCGATCAGCACGTCGTTGACGTCGTCGCCGTCGATGTCGTATCCCCCCACCACCGCGCCCCCGAGCGCAGTGGTGTCGCGGGTCCAGGCCAAAGCGTTGTCAGAGGTCCATTCTCCGCCGGTGGCGACGTCGGCGCCGGAATAGATGGCGACATCCATCGTGCCCCAATTGTCGCTTCCTACGGCCACTTCTGGAATGCCGTCGTCGTCGAGATCGCCGACGCCGGCGCTCAGCCGGCCAGCGATCTCTTTGCCGCGAAGGACCGCGTCCGCTTGGTTGGAGACGATAAAACCGCCATTGTTGAGGTGAGAACCTAAGAACAGAAGTCCGGCGCCAGCCTCATCGTATCCTGGCGAACCGACGAGAACGTCGTCCAATCCATCCCCGTCGAGATCGCCGACATTGTCCGCAGACCAGCCGAAAACTTCATTTTCGGCGTTGCCTTGAAGTTCGGTGATCTCCACCTCGCCGGTGAGTCCCTCGGGCTGGCCCGTGCTGATCAGGTAAGCCCCGCCGAGATACTCGTTTCTCCCGAGGTCGGTCGCGAAGATCTCGGGCAGCCCGTCGTCATCCAGATCGTTGACAGCGACGAGCGCATTGGTCCAGGTCGCGTCAATGTCGGAACCATCGTAGTTTTTCCAAGAGTCGGGCGATCTCAGTGCGTCGAGCCGGTCGTCGCAGTTGTTATCCACCCCGTCCCAGTGCTCAAGAGCGTCTGGGTTAAACGCGGGGTTTTCATCGTTGCAGTCTTCTTCTGGGTCGTTACCTGCGTCGAAGCCGTCCAAATCTTGGTCGAAATCGGACTCGTAGTTGCAGTCACCATCGATTCCATCGTACCAAACTTCTGTTCCGTCCGGATATGCGAGGGGCTCCATGTCATCGCAGTCCACCTGCTGACCGTACCCGTCGCCATCGCAATCGTCGAGAATGACGATCTCATCGCAATTGTTGTCGATGGGTTGGTAGCAGGCCTCGGGGGCGCCCGGGTAGACGTCCGGATTGCCGTCGTTGCAATCTTCGCCGGTTTGGCTGGGCCCTTCGAAGCCGTCGTTGTCCACGTCGGTGAGATCGGTGCCGCTGCAATCCTCGTCTTCCCCATTGTACGGAATGTCCCCTTCCAAGGGCGAAACATTGGGGTCATCGTCTGCGCAATCGCCCTCCTCCACGCAGCTCCCGTCGTTGTCCGCGTCGGTGCACGGCGCCTCGGTGTCGGAGGTGTCCGTTGGGTCCGGTTTTCCAGAACAACCGAGGAGAGCAATGGCGAGCAAACACGAGCGCAGCATGTGTTGATCCGGGCGAGGCGAGAAGAAACGGTGTACCCTACCGGTCGATGACCGCCTACCTGCTTCTCGTATATCTCCTCGGCGCCGTGCCCTTTGGGCTGGTGGTGACGACCTTGTACGGGAACGATGTGGACATTCGGCGAGCAGGCAGCGGAAACATCGGTGCGACCAATGTCGGGCGCGTTTTTGGCTGGCGGATCGCAGCGGCGGTGCTCGCGTTGGACATTGCCAAGGGGTTTTTTCCAACATTGTTCGCATGGTGTTTGTTTGATTCCGGGATCTGGTGGCCGTGTGTTGTCGGATTGATGGCCTTTGTTGGGCACTGTTGGCCGGTCTACCTGCAGTTTCGCGGTGGCAAGGGTGTGGCTACAGCCGCGGGAGTGCTGTTGGCGTTGGCGCCCGTTCCGACGCTGGGCGCAGCGGCCGTTTGGGGCGGATTGCTCGCAGGAACCGGCCGGTCCTCGATCGCGGCGTTGGGCGCTACCCTGGCGTCGATGTTTTTGGTCGCATGGTGGAATCCGAGTTTAATACTCCTGGTTGCGACCCTTGGTGTAGGCATATTAGTAAGGCATTTGACTAATATTGGGCGGCTGGTGCGGGGTGAGGAATCGGAGATCGTTCGCCCGGTGCGTTGGGGCGGGCGAGCAAGGCCGGTTTCAGCCGAGGAAGTCCTGGCGCAGGGACCCGGCGGCGGCGAAGCGGTTCCCGTGTGGAAAGGTCAGCCTCCAACCGAGTGAACCGCTGAGCGCCCAGCACCCCGGACGCAGTCTCAATAGTCTTGACGCGTCAAGGCCCGTGTCCGGATACTATTCGAGGTGAAACTCGACTCTTCGATTGTTGGCTCTTCCGGTGGCGGTTCGATTGGTGTCCACAGGGAAGACTTCGCCGTGTCCGATCGACGAAAGTCGTCCTGGATCGACCTTCATTCGAACTAAGTACGCGCGGACGGCGTCGGCTCGATCCTGCGAGAGGGCCTGATTGGCTTCGTCGGTCCCATCGGAATCGGTGTGACCTTCAATGCGGACTTTCAGCGCCGGAAGATCGATGAGCACCCGCGCGATCTCGTCGAGTATCGGCAGACTTTCGGCGACCAGATTGGCATTTCCGGTTTCAAACTGAATGGGTTGCAACAACCGGATTTCCTTCCCGGTAAGTGCGACGAATTCCGGAGTTTTGTCGGGACAACCATCCTCATCGACGTAGAGGTTGACGTCCTCGGATTCACCTGGGCAGCGATCGTTTTGGTCGGAGATGCCGTCGTGGTCGGCGTCTAGGATGGGGCAACCGTCCAAAGAAGCATCGCCAATCTCGTTTAGGCAACGATCGTGAACGTCGGCCACCCCGTCGTTGTCGTTGTCCGGTTCGGGGCATCCGTCGTCATCTTGCCAACCGTCGCTATCTTCAGCGAGTTTAGGGCAACGGTCGCGGAAATCGGCGATGAGATCGTTATCATCGTCAGGATCGAGGCAGCCGTCGGAATCGCGATATCCGTCGAGATCTTCTGCTTCGTCCGGGCATTCGTCGACAGCATCGATGATGGCGTCCCCGTCGCGATCGAGGCTGGTCTCCGGGCACCCATCGAGATCTTGATCGCCGTCGAAGTCTTCCGCCTCAAAAATACAAGCATCTTCCTTATTGATGACTCCATCCCGGTCGTCATCGCCTTCGGGTGCGATGTCTCGGCATCCGTCGTCATCGGATATACCGTCGCGATCTTCGGGTTCCTCTGGGCATTTGTCGAGGACGTCGACGACCTGATCGCCATCACGGTCTGCGGTGCCGCACGAACGAGAAATGTCCAGGGCTTGCTGCGCGTACTCGGCGCCGGATCGAATATGGACGTCGGCAACGCGTAGATCGCCTTGCTTCAGGTCGAGGCGTGCGTGAGCCAACGAAGCTTCAGCGTGCGCCAACGCCTCGGGTGCGCACAGTGGCGCGTGCAACGTTTGGGCCTCCAGTAGCGCGGCGTCTGCGTTGACCAAGGAGGTGCGAACCGTATCCGGGATGGTGCATCCAGCAAACAGCCAAAGGAACCATCTCATCGTGCAGGTTCCGCATGGGCTTTTGCTTGGTCGATGGCCTGTTTCGCGATTTCGGCCGCTGCTCGGTAGTTGCCTTGCAAGGCCTCTTCTCTTGCTGAGGCTAAGCGATCGTGTGCCAACGTCCTGGAGTACACCGATAGTTGTGGATCGAGGGCCACAAGGGTGTGTTCGGAACGAGCAATTTCACGTTCAGCGAGAACGGCGGTGCACCCCGAAAGGGTGAATGCGAGCAGGAGGAGACGGGCCATGACGGGAGTGTCGCTCGAATGCGCTCTGCACGTCAAGACGTTCGCGGGGGTTCAGGGATTTCTCACCGCAGCCGACAGCTCTGGTAAGGCTGGGGTGTGGTGTGCTTGAACAACGGTTGCCGATGTTAGCAAAATGGAGCCTCTATGCGCTGGGTGCGACGGAAGGCAAACGCACACAGGCCACGGACGCGGTGGCAGCCTGGTTGTTACGGCATCATCCGTCGCTGTTGCCGAGTGTGCCTCAGCCCGAGGTGTTCTCCACCATACGAGTGAGGACCGAGCTGGTGGATCGGATGGTGACGGACTTGATCGATCGCGCCCGAAACGCTCGACAGAAAATGGTCTTGTGGTCGATCGGAGGGGGTTTTGACTCGCGCTGGCATCGATTGGTGCCGGAACACACCGATGTGGTTTCGGAGGTGATCGAGGTCGAGTCTCCGAGCATCCTGGAGCTGAAAGCAAAGCTTCTCACGCCGTCGCCATACATTGGGAGCTGGATGCGCGTCGGGCGGGTGGAAGCCGAGGAAGCCGACTGGACGGTGCGCGCACGCCATAAGGGTATTCCGTTGGTTGTTTTGGAGGCGGGTGCTGGCAGGCTGGAGGAGGGGGCTCTCGGCCTGCTGCTTCAGCGAATTCGGTACGATGCACCGGACGCTAAGGTGATTGTGGGCCTGCCCGCGGATACGGGTGTGCGCGATCGACGCTGGTCACAACACCGACTTGCGGGCTTAGGATGGCGGGTGGAAGAGGACATTCGCGTGGCGGCGCGCAGCCGACTGGTAGCTCCAGGAGGGCGTGAAATGAGCCCAGGAATGTACCCTTTTCGGTTGGCGCTTCTGTCGCCGCGCGAAAGCCTGCAAAGCTGAACGATCAGTGAGCAGGTTGATCGGAGAGATATTCAGGGTTTGCCCAGATGATGTCACCGCCCACGATGGTCGCAACCGGCGCGCCGGCCTGGTCCACCACTGTCAAATCTGCAGTTTGTCCGGGCGCGATCGGAGGAGGCGTTGCTGGGGCGGTTGGGCCCCGGGTGAGGCGAACCTCGGTGTCCGTTGGCACCTGCGCTAACTCTGAGGCGTCCATCAAGTGCACGTGGGTCCAGCCTTGGGACGGCCATTGATCGGGTGCAAGCACATTTTCGTTATGAAACAGTTTTAGCCAGCCCGCGTCGATCTGAGCTCCGCTGACGTCGGCGGCCCTGATCCCGGGGTTGATGCGATGGATTTGACCCTGATAAATCTCGATGGTGGAGGGAAGTCCAGCGACCGCGCCGGCGACCCGAAGATCGACGGGCGGAGGGGATTCTGAGCACGCGGCGAGCCAAAGCGCCATGATCATGGCGAACCTCCAAGGTTCGGCTAACAGGAGAGGAGGTTGGGAGCGAGAATGCGCTGGCGAGAGCGGGTCCAGTGGCCGTTGATCGGGTTTGCCTGCGTGATGCTGGTGGTGCTGGTGTGGACCTACGCGGGAATTCCCGATCGGTGGCCGGTTTCCCACCCGTGGAGTGGGCTTGCACTGTTGTTGGGCTCCGTCAATTTGGCGCTGCAGGGGACCCGACATCCGAAAACCGCACCGAGTGCGCCCTATTTGGCGATTCCAGCGCTGGGATTGGCGATTGCCACCATTGGTCTCATTGTCGCTGGCATTCAGTGACTTTGGGTGACCAAGCGTGACATAGAGATTGGGAAGTTTACACGGCGGTTATGATGTAGATGGGTACGCCGACCAGCGAATCCCGCTTGTCGAAGCGCCGATCCGATCCCACGATAGGGGACGGAGGCGGGAAATGGTATTCCGCTGGATTTTTGTGGCGCTGTTTTCGATGTGGTTTGGCGGCCAAGCATATGCGGCTGAGTGGGTGAATCGCGAGGATACACGCGGTGTATTTGAAGCACCGCCCCCTATTCCTCGCGAGTTCGACACCGTTCCCGGGATCTATATGGATGTCCATGGACATCCAGAACAGTATGCTTTGCTTCTGGAACTTTCGCGCTATGGATCAAAAGCGTTGCCTCGGCTGGCGGACACGCTTGGGGTGCCCATCGGCGGCAAGGTGACGGTGATCGTCGCCTCGTCGGACGAAGAGTTTCGTAGTTTGCAGCCAGGACGTCCACCCGAGTGGGCGGATGCGACCGCTTGGCCGGAGTCGGGCACCATTTTTCTTCGGACGCCGGGTGTTCGCGGTGACGCGTTAACTCCATTGGAGGCGGTGTTTGACCATGAACTGGTGCATGTGTTGGTCGGGCGGGCCTTCCATCCATACCAGCCGCCTCGTTGGCTGCATGAAGGGTTGGCCCGCAGTTTTGCGGGTGAATCGGGCCCGGAGACCAGCCGAGTGCTGGCGTCGGGGTTGCTCACCGGTAGCGTGCGCCCGTTCAGTGAGTTGAACCTAAGCTTTCCGGAGGACCCGCGCGCGGCGCAGTTGGCCTATGCCCAGTCCACCCACTTCGTGACTTGGATTCGGGCCAAGTACGGAGATGCGGCGATTCAGCGTCTGATCCGTGAGTTGGCGACGGGAAGCTCGTTGGACGAGGCGGTTCGCGAAGCCACCGGTCTGTCGCTGTCGGCGTTGGAAGATGCCTGGAAAACATCTCTTTCTTCCGGGACTCCGATGTGGCTCTCCGCTGTGGGCGGCGAGGAGATGGTTTGGGCCGGTGTAGGTTTGTTGGCGTTTGGAGCGACGTTCGCGAAGTATCGACGAACCCGTCGCCGAATTGAAAAGATGGCCTCCGATGAAGCGGATCTGGAGGCCAGAATTGCGGCGGCACGCGCACAGGCCATCGCCGGCGGTTGGTGGGACGAACGGCAGCCTGTGGATTGGTCGGCACCGATCCGGCGGTGATGCTAGGAAGATCGCGTTGGGGGCGCGATGGTGGCATGGTGGGTGGCGTTGGCTTGGGCTCATGGGCCAGACGAATGCCCACCTTCGCCGCTTTTGGAGCAACAGGCCGCCGCCGGTAGTCTGACGGCTGCCGGCGAAAAATGCCTTGATAAGTTGGTTTCGGTGGACCTGGCCGCCTGGATTCGTTGGCGGCAGCAATGGGCCGTGAAGCCGTCGCAAAAAATCGCGAACCAAGGCCGAGAAGCCGCCCTGCGGATCGATGATCCCGAACGGTGGTTGCTGACGGCGGAGGTGATCGGAGGTTCACAGCCAGAAATTGCACGAGAGCTGTTGGACGCAACCCTTCCTCGCGCGTCCGATTGGACTGGAATAGTAAAGTATACTGACAATCTCGCGCGCTGGTACAAGCTCCAAAGTGAGCTTGCACCTGGCCCAGCGACGATCATCTATGCTCAGGGCCTTGCCGCGGCGGGTGTCACCGATGCGCGGCTGACGAACGGCCGTAAGGAATGTGCGGCATTTGCGAGCTTGGAGGTCTGCGAAACCTCAGTGGCTTGGACGGCACCGTTGGCACCACCGCCGCTCCCAGAAGATCTAGATCGATGCTCCGATTTGGGCCGCCTTTGGGGAGGGGCGGTATTCGGCAGTACCTATGCTACTGAACGGGATTGTGTTCTTCGAATGGTGGAAACCCTTCCAGAGGGTCCCGACCGGCAGGATGCAGGTCGCTTGGTCGCCGCGATGGCGCTTGCGCACCGGGAGAAGGGCGAGGCGACGATCGTGTTACGGAGACTTTCCGCGTTGATCGCGCCGGATCGTGGGATCGCCGAGCGCGCTGCGGAGCTACATCGAGCGGCCGGAGATTCTGCCGGTGTTTCCTGGTGGATGGTATGGGCGCAGCCTTCTACGCCGTGATCGGTTAAGATCGCGGCTCGGGTTGCCTGGGGGCTCCATGGTGAAGCGGATGATGGCGAGTGGTGTACTTCTGATGGGCCTTTGGGCTGCGTCCGGGTGCGCCGAAACGGAGCCCTCTCGGGAGTGGCTGCCGAGGCCGCGCACCAATCCGGGTGCATCGGTTGCGATCACGGCCGAGCCGATCTCGGACGAGGCGGATCCTTTTGCGGAAGAGCGACCGGAAGATGAGATTTCGGAGCCCTCCTCCGAGCCTTTGTCGTATGCCGATCAGATGGCTGGCCAGGGCATCGATCCGAAAGCGCCGGTGGTGGCCAAGGTGGAAGCTCCTCCTTCGGCCGTTGGCGCGCCACCTTTGCTCCCGCCGGCACCGGTCGGCCCCACCTTGCCGGTCGGTCCACCGCCGTTGTTGGGCGTTCCCCCGGCAGGTTGGGGTGTTCGGTTGGTGTCGACGGTGTCGAGTGCGCAGCCGCCGCGTGCCATTCTAGGGTTGCCGGATGGCTCCGAAATGGTGGTTCAGCCCGGTTCATTCCTTCCGGAAGCGCGAGTCTTTGTGTTGGCGATCGGGCATGATCAAGTTCAGATCGCCCATGTCATTCCGGAGGGCGACCGCGCTCGCGTGGAAACCGAGATGCTCTCTTCGCTGTATCCCGCACGTATGGTCCTTACGCCTTAGAGTATCGGCCGAAAGCCCTGATCCCGTTGTCGCGCGCTCTGCTCCTCCGTCGCGGGCTTCCATGCCCTGCTACCGTCCGGTGCTCGCTTTGCTCCTAGGGCTCAGGGCTTTCGATCCGCGCTCTAGGCGGGGATTGCCCGGTGGCGAGCCACATCATCTGATGCGGATCGGCGACAAAGGCGGCCCAAAACGCTGGAGCACGCAAGGCGCGAACCCAAGCGGCGAGCCCGGGGGCAAAATGCGCAGGACCGGCCCAATGCGCTGAAACCGCTCCCAGCAACGTCATCAAAGCGACGGCTTGTCCGGGGTAATTGGGAAGCAACCGGAGGTACAGCATCCGTTTGCAGACTTCGAGTGCCCAGGCCTCCGCCTCCCCTGCGGGGAGAGAAACCGGCGGTGGAGACCAGCTTTCGCTGGCCGCCAGCAACGGCTGGATGCCGCGTCGAAGCGACGGCCCGGTGTGAGCGTCCGCCAGAAGTGCAGCAATTGCTGGGTTTTCCCAGCGAGAGGCCCAACGTTCTCGAAGCCCGATCGGCAGGCCGACGGCGTCCGGCTCTCCGGGGCAAAGCGCACGGAGCAGGCTAGGAATACTGGCATTGGGGGCGTGAAGCAGTCGGAGCAGTGCCGCTTCCTGCCGAATAGCGCCCGCATCAAACGTCGATTCTGCGGCGCCATAGGCTTCGACATCGATTTCGGGAGCAGTGTGCCACGTCTGGAAAGCGGTGTAGCAACCGGGATCGATCCCGGCTCGCACCTCGGTTTCCGTGCGCACCAGGGCAATGGGGTATTGCTTGCAAATGCGGGGTTTTCGTTCGCTTCCGAGGTTGGCGTGAATTCGACACCGCTGGTGGGCGTCTAAGAACGCGCATTGGCCGGCGTCCTGACGTACCCGACCGTCGACGATGGGATCGGAAACGCCAAGGGAGATCGCCGCATTTTCGATGGAGGCAACTTCGTCTGGGAACAGGCGAACGCGAACGCCGTGGCAACTTCCGCCGCATCCCAAACAGCTGTGACGAAGCGGTGAAAGGGCTTGAATGTCGGGTTGTTCCACCGGGCCTCCTCAGGGAGCGTATCCCGGTTGGACGGGCGTCGGACGATGGACGGTCACCCCCCCGAACGAACGCCGTCTTTCTGTGGTTTGAAGATTGCATTTCACTCGGCGGAGGCGGGCGTGCAGGACGATAGAGACCCATTGTGGACGATCGCGGTGGGATTTTCGGTGACGCTGGTTCTGTTTCCTTGGGAACAGCTGCGTTCGTGGTGGGTGGTCGCTGCGGTCGTTGTCGGAGGTGTGGCGTCTTGGCGGCGTTGTTGGCCGGTGATGGGGGTAATGCTGGCGTTCCTTGCGGTGGGCTCCCTGCCAGATGGCCCCGCTTTGGAAGGACCTTTTGCGGTGCAGGGCGTGGTGACGGGTTCGCCGAGCGGCCGGAGAGTGGATGTCGCCTTGAACCGCGTGTCGCGCGTTTCTGGGCCGTGGACGCCTATAGAAGGCAGAGCGCAAGCGCTGTTTCCAGAGGGCGCTCCTCGCCCTGGTACCCGAATCCTCGCATTTGGGGAGTTTGTAGCGGTAAACGAACCATGGTTGCCGGGCGAGCCGGATCCGTTGGCGGCGTTGGCGCGTTCTCGGGTGCGTCGGCGGCTGGAGGTGCATCGATGGGAGGTCGTCGGCGGAGAAGTGCGCTCCATGGACCCTTTTGAACGATCATCGCATCCAGGAATTCTTCGTGCGTTGGCGCTGGGCGCGCGGGACGACATTCCGGAAGAGTGGAGCGAGGTTTTTCGAAAAACGGGAACATCGCATGTGTTGTCGATCTCGGGGTTCCATGTGGGGTTGGCGGCGACGCTATTGGGCGGGGTTCTAAGGATGCTCCTGCGCGCGACCGCGACGGCTCGGCCCGCGGGGTTTCCAGAGGGCGCGGCGTGGCTCGTGGGGGCCGTGGGCGGCATCAGCTACGCCGTTGTAGCGGGGGCACCGGCTAGCGCTCAGCGGGCCGCTTGGATGGCGTTGTTCGCGGCGATCGCCCATGCGACCGGCCGGCCGATTCGACCGCTCAATGTGTTGGGGGGTGCATTGATCGCTGTGTTGGCCCTGGATCCGGGGGCAATCGGAACAGCGGGGTTTCAGCTCTCGTTTGGAGCTATGCTCGGACTCATCCGAGTCACACCGTGGCTGCTGAAATGGATTCCGCCCGATCAACCTTCGTGGTTGATGCTTCCCATTTCCGCGTTGGCGACGACGGTGGGAGCGACCGTTGGCACCTTGCCGTTCGCCGCGTGGTGGTTTCAGGAGTTTGCTCCCGGATCCCCGCTCGCCAACTTGGTAGTGCTCCCGGTGATGTCGTGGGTGACGGTTCCCGCGGCATTGATCGCGGCGATCGCTCCGGATCCGCTCTCGGGTTGGGCGATCGTGGTGGCCGATTTTTCGCTCGATCGGATTTGGCCCGTGTTGAATTTTCTGTCCTTTGATCTTTGGTATCCAGCTGTGGGTCCCGTCGGTGCGGCCGTTGGAGCGCTTGTATTGGCTTGGCCGGGGCGTTGGACGGCGTGTTTGGCGGGTGCGGCCCTGTTGTGGGAGTCTCGAGTTCCTGAAGTCGTGGCTCCAACCATCACCTTTCTCGACGTCGGGCAAGGCGATGCCGCGCTGGTCGAAATGCCCGGCGGCCGGCGCGTGTTGGTGGATGGGGGCCCGCCCGGTGAAGGGGTGGTTCGGTGGCTTCGGAGGCGCGGAATTCGGCACCTGGATGCGGTGGTCGTCTCCCATGGTCATCCGGATCACACCGGGGGCATTCCGTCGGTTCTTCGGGGACTTCGGGTGGAGGGACTTTGGGGGCCGGTGGCGCCAGGGCTGGACTCGCTGTGTGTGGAAGCCGCTCGAAACGGTGTTCCTTGCCATTTGGGCCTAGCGGATGCGTGGCACCCAGCCAGCGATTTTCCGTCGGTGGACTTGAATGAACGCTCGCTGGTGTTTGAGTATCCCACGGGTGTCTTGTTCTCCGGGGATGTGGAGCACGAAGCGGAAAACGTCTTGGCGTTGCGGACTGCCGCTATCGAAATACTGAAAGTCCCGCATCACGGAAGTCGCACCTCCTCTTCGGAGGATTTCCTTCGTGCAGTTCGACCCAGGGTTGCGGTAATGTCTGCGGGGCGAAACAACGCTTTTGGCCACCCCCACCCAGAGGTGGTGACGCGGTACCAGGAGCTGGGAATCGAGGTGCTGCGTACCGACCGCGATGGTACTGTCGAAATATCACTTTTCCCGGACCAGATCCGAGTGCGCACCCAGCGTGCCGGGAGACCTCCTATCGAAAAGCTCATTTCGCGGCGCGAGACTTGGCCCTGGCGACCCCGAGGAACACCACCAGCGCCGCCGCCCCCACCAGCAACGATAAGGCCTGAGATGTGGAAAGAAGGCGACCCAAGACCGATTCCATGAACCAGCCGCGGGTCGGATCGGCGCGGAAAAACTCGATCCCGGTGCGCGCCACGGCGTACAGTCCGAGGTAGAGCAGCATGGACTGGCCCTGAAAGCGACGTTTCGCGTGGGTGAGGTTGACGATCGCGAAAATGGTCAAGAGCGCGCTCAATTCATACAGCTGCGTGGGGTGAAGACGCGTTCCCAAGGGAGCTACCGCGCGATCGTCGGTGAAAGTGATTCCCCAGGGCAGATCCGTCGGGCGTCCATAACAACAGCCCGCAAGAAAGCATCCGAAGCGGGAAATGGCATGCCCCAAGGGCATCGCGGTCGCAAAAATGTCCCACATCTGAAAAAAAGACAGTTGGTGGCGCCACATCAGGAAGCTGGCCGCCGGGATCCCCGCCAAAAAAGCGCCATAAAACACGAGTCCGCCGGTTCGGAGGTTGATCCAATCCGCGGGTCCGGAGAAAAAAGACGGATTGACAAGGATGAACAGAACTCGTGAGCCCAAGAGTCCCGCCAGTGACGTCCAGAAGAGGATGTCCGCGGTCTTTTCGCGATCGACCCCTTCGAGGGTCCCGCGCGTGAGCGACACCCAGCACACGGCCAAAAACCCGAGAGCGCCCATTACTCCATAGGAATGGACGGCGGAATCCCCAAGGTAGAACAGGATGGGGTGCATGCGCGGCGCCTCCAAAGCCAAAGTGCGAAAGCAGCGGTTACAAGCCCGATCACCTGGGAGGTGGACACACCCGCCCACAGTCCGCGTTCGACATCGGCCCGAAACAGCTCGACGCCCGCCCGCAGGATCCCATAACTTGCGAAGAGCGTCAGCACGATTTGTCCGGTAAATCGGCGTCTTTCGGAGATTCTGGAAAGCACCACGAACAGGGTGAGGCAGAACGCGGCTTCATAGAGTGGCGTGGGATGGAGCGGCACCGCGAGCATCGCTTCCGGAAGTTGACCGTGTTCAAAGTATACGACGGACCAAGGGACTTCCCAGCCAAAGGGCCAGCTGGCCGGTCGCCCGTAGCAACACCCTCCCCCAAGGCAGCCCAGGCGTCCAAACACCAATCCGAACGCAATCGCGGGCGAATAGATGTCCGCGAGGGTCCATGCGTCCAAACCCCGGTTCCGCGCGTAGGAATAGGTGGCGAGTGCCCCCCCGGCCAGCCCACCGTAAAACACCCACCCGGCAGAGGGCGATAGGGCGTCCAACGGATGTTGCGCATAGTACGCGGGTTCTTCGAACAAGACGTGAAACAGCCGCGCCCCGATCAGGGTGGCGGGTAGGGCGAACATCACCATGTCGAGCGCCACTCTAGGCTCCATACCCAGCTTTTGGGCCTCTCGGCGCAAGACGCCCGTGGCGAGCGCCATGCCGACCATCAGCAGCGTAAACCACGTAGGAAGGTGTAGTTTATCGCCGTAGTACAGCCAGGGATTCAACGCCTAAGGCGGGGTGTCGGCGGAAGGCGGAGCGGAGGTGTCCCCTGGAGGCGAGGGCTTTTCCGCTGAGGTTGAGCCGTCCGGAGTGGCCGGTTTTTCCTTCTCTTCCAGGAAGAGGTAGTGAATCAAAAACAACAGGACGCCGACCACCAACGCGGAGTCAGCGATATTGAAACTCGGCCATTCATTCGTGCCGATGGTTTCGATCAACCACGGTTTTAGCGAAGCGTGCTCGGTGTAAACGCGAAGGAAGTCGGTGACGGTCTGCTTGTGAACCCGATCGATGGCGTTTCCGAACGCCCCGGACAGAATCAGCCCAAGGGTAGAGGACATAAACCAGTCTTCCTTTGGGAGTTTCCACCACATGTCCACGATCACGTAGGTGGCTACGAGGGTGAACCCGAGGAAAACGTAGTGCCGATATTCGAAATTGCGGAGGAAGCCGCCGGCGGCACCCGGATTTTCCGCGTGAACCAGAGAAAAGAAGTTAGGAATGATGGGGATTTCGTCGACGTGGAGCTGCAGATTGGCGCGAATCCAGTACTTGGTCAATTGATCGAGGAGCAACCCCACGATCGCAAATACGAAGAACACGATGCTTTTACGATTCACGGCAATCCCTGCGTAGAGCAAGACATTTGGGACTTAGCGCCTCGGTCTGCTCGATGCAATGCCCAAGACGGTTTGTGACTTTTGGTCCACTGAATGAATCCTCATTCAGTCTCTGTGCCGGCCGCGACCAGCATGTTAGGGCCGAACCACGGAGGTCGTCATGCAGCGCGACGAAATGCCGGTCGATGTGTTGTTCGTTGGGGCCGGGCCCGCTTGCCTATCTGGGGCGATCCACCTGAAGAAATTGATCGATGCTCACAATGAGGCGATCGACGCCGGGCAGAAATCTGGCAATAAACTTGATGAAGTGATGATCGCGGTTCTGGAGAAGGGATCCGACGTCGGCGCGCATCAGCTGTCTGGGGCCGTTCTCGATCCTTTGGCGCTGAACGAGCTTTTCCCCGATTGGAAGACCCGCGAGGACTTTCCCTTGGAGCGCTATGTTGAGCGCGACGAGATGGTGTTTTTAACGCCTACAGGGCACATTAAGGCGCCTTGGCTACCCCCTGAAATGGTGAATCACGGCAAGCCGATCATTTCGTTGGGTCGGTTTACCAAATGGTTGGGCACCCGTGCGGAAGAGCTCGGCATCAGCATTTTCCCGGGTTTCTCGGGGAATGAGCTGTTGTTCGAAGGCAACCAATGTGTCGGCGTTCGCACGGGCGACAAGGGCATCGACAAAGACGGCACTCCGAAGGACAATTTCACCCCTGGCATGGACATGAAAGCCAAGGTGACCATCCTTGGCGAAGGGCCGCGGGGGCACCTTGCCCGCAAGCTGATCGAGCGTCGAAAGCTCGATGCGAACTGCAATCCCATGGTCTATGAGCTCGGCTGCAAAGAGGTGTTGGAGCTTCCACCCGGCACCATCAAGGAAGGATTTGTCGTTCATAGCTTGGGTTTCCCCCTCGATATGAAGACGTTTGGTGGATCGTTTATGTACTCCCTCGGTGGAGACAAGGTGTGCATCGGCATGATGACGGCGCTGGATGCGGCCGATCCGATGTTGGATGTGCACCACCAGCTGCAAGTTCTGAAGAATCACCCCTTCGTTCGCGGGATCATCGGCCAAGGCAAGGTGGTCAAATACGGCGCCAAGGCGGTCACCATCGGCGGTTGGGCGTCGATGCCGCAGCTGTACACCGACGGCGCGATGCTCGTCGGAGATAGCGCTTCGTTCCTCAATCCGATGCGGATCAAGGGCATCCACCTCTCGATGAAATCGGGTATGCTCGCGGCGGAAGCAGCGTTTGATGCTCTGCTTTCTGGCGACAATTCTGCGAACACGCTCAAGGCCTACAAAGAGCGATTGGACGCGAGTTGGGTTCGGACGGAAATGGAAGCTTCGAAGAACATGCACGCCAATTTCGGTCAGGGGATCGTCGGCGGCATGGTTCGCACCGGCGTTCAGTGGTTGTTTGGACCGGGCTCTTCAACCAAGCCGTTCGAGGCCGATTACGACCATATGAAGACCATTTCCGCCTACTACGGTCAGGCAACTCCGATCGAGAAGCCGAAACTCGAGTTTGACGGCAAGTACTTGGTCGATAAGCTGACCGACGTCTACATGTCGGGCACCAAGCACGACGAACACCAGCCTGCACACTTGAAGATCGTCGATACTGAGATTTGCGCGACCACCTGCAAAGAGCAGTACGGCAATCCCTGCACCAAATTCTGCCCGGCGCAAGTCTACAATATGCGTCCAAACGAGCAGACCGGTCGCTTGGAAATGGCCGTGGACTTCTCCAACTGCGTCCATTGCAAGACCTGCGACATCCGCGATCCCTATCAGATCATCACTTGGGTTCCTCCGGAAGCTGGCGAAGGACCCGAATACCACGCGATGTGAGCATCGGGCTCAGTGGTAAAGCGCTTGTCGATCTGAACGATGAATGCCGCAGCTCGGGTCAGCCGAGCTCGGCGGTGATTTCGTCGCCGGTGTTCAACACCTGCGCCCAGGCCGACCAGAAGTGGCTTCCTACGGCATCAAGTGCGCGGGGAGCCCGACCGGAGGCCTCGGAGAGGAGGCGCTCCAGGGGCGATTGCGCATAATAGTTCGCTGCAAACAAAAGAACGATATCGCGGTGCATCGCGCGCGGATCGTTGGGCCGGCGGACGGCTTGTCGTAAAGTGTCCTGCAAGGCAATCAAATGCAGGGTCATCAACACTGCAACGCTTTTGGGCGCGCCGTCTTTTGGGCCGCCCGCCCAAGCGTATTCCATGTGTGCTCGCCACACGTCGGCAATTTCCTCTAGGATCGGCGTAACTTTGGCGCTCGTGGTGCCAAAATGAACGGCGACGTAGCCGGCCGTCCGCGGCGACTCGATCCAGTCGAGAACGGGCTGAAGCACCGCTCGAACGTGGCGATCGGTGTCCAACATCGAAAGATCCGCCACGCCGGGCGCGGGCGCTACGCGACCGTCCTCGAGATCGATCCGCGTCATCATCCAAGCGTAAAGCAGCCGCAATGCCTCATTGACGCGAGGCAGCGCCAAGCTATCAAAGACCGCTTTGACATCCTTTACGCCGATGGTGTCGCCTTGGCGGCGCATCCAGGAGTCGATGTCGACATCCGCGGGTTCGAGGGAGGTGGTGAGCCAGGCGGACTCCTTCGCTGGATCGGGGATGGCGGTGTTCGTCGCGTACCCGCGCGTGCGCCAAATGTCTTGCGCGAGCAGGCCTGCGGCCCCATTTCGCGGAAGCACGACGATCATGCGGTCGAGAATGGCGATCGCCTCCTCCGGCGATGCGCCGACGGCGCGCGCGATCGCTCTTCGCAAATCGGGGTCGGCGTATTTGGCTCGGAAACTTCGCGTAGGATGCTGGGTTTTGCTGTCGTTGACCGCCAGCCACGAGAGATACAGCGACTCGGGCGGTGGCGAAAACTCCTGTGGTACCAGCACATAGAGCTGCGAACCCCGGATTGTCCATGTGACTGGACCCGTGGGATCGGATGCTGCAGGGAACAGCAACCGGTAGAGGCGTTCGGAGCCCTTTTTCGGTAGGTGAAACTGAGTCCAAATCCACCAAGCGGCGCGCGCCTGCTTGTAAGCCGCGCTCACATGCCGATCGATCTCCTCCCGCATCTCCTCCAATTCCCAAAGGGCGAGGCCGAGCACGTCTTGGAGATGATCCAGCGGAAGGACGAGCGGCGGCTCAGATTCCGGGTTGGGCGCGGCGGTTGCTCCATCCGAAGCGGCCTGCGGCATGTCGCGAAACAGCGAAAGGTGGGGTTGTGCGAACAATGCCGATGCCATCGCCAATGCGACGGGCCGAGGGATGGTGTAGCCAGGCTCCGGATCTGCCGTTCGCGACAGCAAAATCAGCTCGGTCAGCGTATCCAGGAGCTGAGCCTCGATCTCTTTTCGGGCAGCGCCGTCCATTGCAGAACGACGTTCAATCCCCTTAAATAGGCGCCGCAGCAGTTTCCCGGTGCGATCTGTGGATGCGCTGTCTGGCGTCAATCCGGCTCCTGGTCCCCCGGGATCCTGACATGGGATGTCGCCGTGTCAACAGGTGAACTTCGGAACCTTCGGGGCCGGGCGTTGAAAGGCTTGGGGCGCGATGCCGGCGGAACTTGGCGTGATCAGGGCTGAGGCGCATTGCCGGCGGCTTGCTGAAGGCAGACGTCGATGGCCTGTTTTGTGGTTTCCAAGTACTCATCCATCCATTCATTCGCATCGATGGATGGAGCCGCCGTGATCCGAGAACGCGTGAGTTCGAGGCTGGTTTGTGCGGCTGCGCACTGCCCATCGCCTGCCTGCGCGAACGCCAAGGTACTGGAGTTCCAGGCCGTGGGATCGAGGTGATCGGCCGCTTGGTAGTAGAGTACACTCTCGTGCCATTTCTGAGCTTCCCCCGCCTCATATCCGAGATCACTGAAGGCCCAGGCCGCTCGACTTCCGATCGCGATGCCCCAATTTGGCCCCGGTAGGAGTACCCCCGTGATCAGAACACTGAGCCACATCAACAACCAGCTTACACTCGCCACTCGAAGGGAAGATACCGGTGGCGGAGCGGGACGTGGCCAGTCCGGGGTGACGCCCGCGCTGGTCATTCGATCGTAGAGTGAGGGATGAATGGCGTTCTTCACCGCTCCTGGCAGGAGATTAACTTCATACAGCCGTTCGAGGGCACGCGCATAGATCTTCGGATCCCCGGCGCTTTCGGCCGTGTGATCGGCGTCATGTTCGGCGGTTCGGTTGAACTTTCGCAACCGCAGCAGCAACACGAACAGGGTGATCAACGCGGCGAGGGTCCCACACAAGGTGCCCCAGGCCGGCTCATAGGGTTGCGACAAGGAAAGGGCGTTCGAAAGTTCTCTAAGGAGAGACGGCAGTGTCAGCGCTGCCAGCGGTAACCCTGCGAGCGGTACAAGTCGGAGCCACGCCTTTCGCCCCTCGCCGAGATGCCCCAGTTCATGATGAACAATGCTTTGAACCTCATCATCGGAGAGCACCTCAAGGGCTCGACGGGTGATCACGAGCCCCTGCGTGATCGGCAACGCAAACGCATTGGCCAACGAAGTCTCGAGGATCCATAGCTGTTTTGGCCTTCGTCCGACCTGAACGACGGCTGCGTCGACCACCCGCTGTAAGCGGTCGTCGGGGTCCGAGAGCAGACCCATCGCACGCCCGAGCCAGAGTTGGGGATTCAACGGAATAAGTGCGAAAACTGCAAGCCCGGGCACCGCAAACCATGCACTGGTACTGGAAGTGAGCGCCATGAAACCGGTCGCTCCGAGAACCAAAATCACAAGCGCAAAGCGCAACACGGACATGGCCAGCGTGCTGCGCAAATCCGACACCCACCCCCGCGGAGGAAATCCGAGTTGCCGCCCAATGCGCCGCGAAAACCCAAAACTAACAAAGTAGGAGGATGTTCCGGCGACGATCGCGCAGGCCCACGCGGGTACAAAGCTCAGCGGCCCGGTAAACAGATACGCCAACATTGCCCAAAGCAACGGGTAGAATAGCGTCCCGAGTCCCAACAGGGTGCGGCCGCCCCAAGCCAATGCTGCTTTTTCCGTCCAGTGTGCGTCCGCTTTTTCGCGAACCAGCTTCCGAAATCCCCGGAAGCAAACCCATTCCCCGAAAGCGTGCATCAGCGTTGTGAGAACGACAATCCCAGGCCCCGCGAAAACGACGGGTACCCAAGGAACCCATCCCGGAAGCAAGGGGCGTACGGCGTCTAATGCGGTCATTTCCTGCGCTAACTGGTTTTACGTAGTTTCGCCAGGAAGAATCCGTCGGTGCCGTCCACTTCCGGGGACCAACGTTGTGCGCCTTCCAATGACCATTCCGGGGAATCTTCCAAGAAAGACGCGATCACGTGTTCATTTTCGCGCTTCAAGACCGAGCAGGTGGCGTAGGCCAGATGGCCTCCGGGTTTGACCAGGGTTTGCGCCCGTTTCAGGATGTTCAGCTGAAGACCAGTCATTTCCTGAAGGTGATCCTCGTCAATGCGAAGTCGGAGCTCGGGGTGGCGTCGCAGTGTTCCTGAACCCGAACAGGGTGCATCAACAAAAACAACGTCACAAGAGGATTTGGATAGCGGGATAGCTCCCGATCCAAGCAGGTGGACGGTCAGATTCTTGACCCCTGCCCGGTGGGCACGTTCAGAAAGCTCTTCCAACGCTCGTTGTCGGACGTCGAAGGCGAACAGGCGGCCGGCGTTTTCCATACGCGATGCCAACTGAAGCGTTTTTCCGCCGGCTCCGGCGCAATAGTCTACAACCGTACTTCCGAGCGGGACCTCGCGCCCGACGAGTTGACTTCCTTCATCCTGAACTTCGAATTGTCCTGATTTCCATTCCGGGCTGGCGACGAGGTTGAAGTTTCGGCCGACAAAAAGAGCGTCATCGCATCGGGTGGAGGGGTGTATCTCCACCCCTTGTGTGCCTAGGGTGGATAAAAGACGTTCGGTTGTTGTTTTCAGTCGATTGACGCGGATGCACAGCGGTGCGCGGTCGTTGCTCGCCGCGAGAAACGCCACAGGATCTGCGACAGAAGCGAGCAATTCGGTGGCGAAGGTGCGGGAGATGTTGCCGAGAAACTGCAACACCTCCACGGGGTTTTCAGGGAGCGTCGCCGAGACTGGCTCACCGCGTTGAACGGCAAGCCAAGCGTCCCAAGCGTGTACCGGATCGGCGCCGAGCACCCGGCGATGGCGGAGCAGTGCGTACAGGGTGTCGGCGACAAAACGACGTTCTTGGCTGTGTAATGCACGTGCTTCGCGCATTCCGCGCCGAAGAATCGGGTCTGCCTTCAGAGGGTCTGCGTCGATTTCTTGAAGCAGGGCGAGCCCGATTCCTCGAACGCGCCCTTCTTCCGACGCTCTTTGGATAAGGCGCGGGTCGTATCCCCCCGGTGTTGGGAGGAGTCGCTCGGGCCCTACCAGCGCCACCAGCTCGTTCGTTGCGGCGTAATGGCTCGTTCGACGCGTTCGTACAGTTCCATTTCCGGAATCAACTTGCGCGCGGCTTTGAGATCCCGTTTTGCTTGGCTGATTTTGCCGTTGACCGCGGCAATTCGAGCGCGGTGCGCGAGCATTTTCGCGGAACGGTCGACATAGGGGCCGGCACGCTCTAACAGGCGTTCGACCTCGTCATCGCGGAATTGAAGCTCATAAAGATCGCTGAGGGTTTCGGCGACTTCGGTGGCGAGCGCGATCGCCGAATCGTCTCCCCCAGCATCGAATACCAAACACGCTTCCTCGGATGCTTGGCCTTCGCGGCGCATTTGCATCAAAAGTTGCGCGCGACGAGCGCGCACCACGGGTTGTTTCGGGTCCTTGGCGAGCGCCTTGGCGTAAGCGTCGGCCGCCGACCCCGGGAATCCATTGTGCTGGTACTGCTGACCCAAGCTGGCCCAGGCCAGCGACGGGGGATCGGGGTTCTGCTCTACCCACGCTTTGGCATCTTCCAACGCCGAAAGTGTCTCGCCAACGGCAGCCAACAGCCAGATGCGCAGCGCTCGGGCGACATCGCCCTGGCCCGCTTCGTTGCCCACGGCCGCCGCGGTAGCCAGTTTCAAAGCGATCAGTCGTCTACCCACTTTTGATGCTTCACGGGCGGCATTCAACAAGGTGAGTTGTGCTCCAATCTCCTGCCGCAACTCTTGGTGAACTTCGGTGTCCTCCTGTTCGCTTAGCCCGCAGTTGCCGCAAACGCCGTCAACGCGTCGATCTCCGCAGTTGACGCATCGCCCCTTGCTGATCGGGAGCGTCGGCGCCATCCAGTCCTGTTCTTCGATGGCGGTGCCGCATGCTTGGCATTGAAACACGTCAACGGGCACACTGTGCCGCAGTGTGACCCATTTTGCTTGCTGTGCTTTGCACTTGGGGCATTTGGTGGCGTTCGCCAAGAGACCCTCACCTGTTGGATCAATACGGCAGCGCGACGGCTACCGCCAGTGCCTTGCGATCGACGCGCGGCGGAGGCTTGGTTACGCGAAGCTCGCTCAAGCCGCATTTAGACGGCAGCGCGCGTCGTCGGGGTCCGGATGAATGATCTGCGTCGAACTTTCACCTTGGGGCCGTGCTTGGGGCGCGGTGGGTTTGGTGAGGTGTATCGCGCGGTGATGCGATCTTCCGCGGGTTTAGAGACCGAAGTCGCCGTAAAAATCCTAAAGTCGGACCTGGATTTACGTGCCGACGCGGTAAAACGTCTTCGCGACGAGGGCCGCATCCTCGCCCGACTCAACCACCCGACGATTCTCAAGGTGTATGACCTGATTTCGTTGGATGGTCGCGTGGCGCTGGTGACCGAGTATGTGGAAGGCGCGGACGTGGCGGACGTGCTTTCTGCCGCGGATCCGCTGCCGTTGCGGGCCGCCGTCGAGGTGACGGGAATGGCGGCGGACGCACTTGATGCAGCGTGGAATGCGGAAGGTCCGTCGGGACCTCTACATTTAGCTCATCGGGACATCAAGCCGACGAACATCCGGATTGGCCGTCATGGGGATGTGAAAATTCTCGACTTTGGAATCGCCCGCTCGGATCAGATGGAGCGTTTGGCGCGCACCGCGAGCGATCTGGTCATCGGCAGCCTGCCGTACATGGCTCCGGAGCGCTTTCTTGAGCGAAAAGTAAGGTCTGAAAGCGATATTTTTAGCCTGGGGTGTACGCTCTACGAGGCCGCCTTGGGCCAACGTTTTTATGGTTCCGGCGCAATGCGGAATGTGTCCGCCTTGGCCAGTGATCCCGAGCGATTCCGGGCTTTTGTGGAACAGCGGGTGCATACGCTGCAAGGGTCGGTGCCGGACGATCTCGCGGACCTCCTTCAGGCCATGTTGGCGTACAATCCTGATCATCGCCCAACCGGTCGCGCCGTTGCAGCGCGTTGCGAGGCGCTCGCCGAGGCACTTCCGGGGATTCGCCTACGTTCTTGGTGCCGCGCGCGCGTTTGGCCCGACCCCAATGCCACTTCGGGAACGCTCTCCGGTCGCGCCATTTCGGAGGAGGGCGTGGACGATCATCGGCCGGAAACTACGGATTCCGGTGTGTTTCCGATCGTGAATCACCTGACACCGGTGACGGTGGATGTGTCGGGTCCGGTCCGGCGAAGCCCAGCTCCGGTGCCCATTTCGATGCGCACGCCCGACGCGCAACCGAGGGTCCGAACCCCAAAACCCCCGATGCAGGTAAACCTTCAGCCGGTGTCGGCTGGGCGGCGCACGACGCCGGTGCCGCCGCCGGAAGTGCATCGACGCAAAGTGACGCCCGAACCGTCGATCGAACGCACGGCGGCGATGGCGACACCGATTCCTGCTTCCACCCCCGTGCCTGCGCCGCCGCTGGCTTACGCCGATGAACCGGAGGAGCCCGCCAGCCACGTCTTTCTTTATGCCGGTTCGCTCGGCTTTGTTGCCGTGGTAGCGCCAGCGGTGGGGATTGTGCTGGCGGGGGTCGCCGTGTGGTGGGCACTGCGGGCCGACGAGCCGATGCCTCCGATAACGATGGTGGAACCGGAGATTGTTGAACCCGTCGTTGTCGAGACGCCCGTCGAGAGTCCGCCCGTCGAGCAGGCAAGCGAGATTCGACAACACGCGGTGGAAGCCAATTTGATTCCGATGGCTCACGCGGATGCGGTCGAGACCGAGCATGTCTCGACACCCTCGACGCGAGTTGAGACGCCGAAACCAACGGTATCGTTGGCACCGTTGTCCGCCGAGGAGGCATATGTCGACGTGGAGGGGTCGATGGCCCTTGAACTGCGCTGCGGCGCGTCGAAGTACCCCTTGCCAGGCTCGGTTCCCGTGGGTGGTATGTGTCAACTGTACGCGGATACCGGCGCCGGGATGGAACCGCGCGTGAGCCTGAGCGTTGGCGCAGGAAGTCGTATACGCCTAAAATGCCAGCGCGAACCCTTCGTATGCACGGATCAGGTCGAGCACTAGGAAGCATCGGCTCGGCCGCGGGTTGCATCAATGACACGGTCTTACAAAAGGCGATCGACAAGTCGTCCTCGGACCGTGCACAATAGAAGTAGAGCGCAGCGGGGCGAGCGGCGCTTGATGTGAATTCGCCCGACCACCTTATTCCGCGATCACCGGCGAAAATTCGAACTTCTTTCGCGTCCATTGGGATGGCAGAGAGTTTCGGAACCGGAAAGCGGATCGGATGTCCCATTTTGCCTGTTCAGGCGCTGGAGGAACCATGGCGGAATCTACCAAATCCGTGATGATGGAGCTGATCGCTTCCTATCAGGATGTCGGCCGTTTCCAGGACCTCCATTGGGAAGGGTCCTTCAACGAATACCTGGAGTTGGTCCGGGATGATCCTCGGATTGGCCGCAATGCCTACCAGCGCCTTTACGATCTGGTCGAGTCCTACGGATCGAGGGCCTACACCGAGTACAAAAAAGAGATCATTCGCTACAACTTCTTCGATGACCCCATCGGCGAGGGCGCCGACGGCGTGTTTGGCATCGACATCCATCTAATGAAGTTGGTTCGCGTTTTAAGGGCAGCGGCCCTTGGTTATGGCCCTGAGCATCGCGTGATTCTGCTCCATGGCCCCGTGGGCTCGGCCAAGTCCACCATCGCGCGATTGTTCAAGAAGGGACTGGAACACTACTCGCGAACCGATTCTGGGCGCCTGTACACCTACAGCTGGCTCACTGAAAAAGGTGAGGTGGCATGCCCGATGCACGAAGATCCGCTCCGACTTCTGCCTGAGGAGGCGCGTCCCGCGGTCCTTCACGAACTCAACAAGTCGAAAAAGACGGTTTACCCGATTGAACTCGATGGTGAGATGTGTCCAGTTTGCCGGTACATGCACCGCGAGGTGATGCGCGAGGTCAAAGGGGACTTTACTCAGCTGGCGCAGAGAATCCGCGTTCGACGGATGATTCTCTCCGAGAAAGACCGGGTGGGCATTGGTACCTTCCAGCCCAAAGATGAGAAGAACCAAGACTCCACCGAGCTTACTGGCGACATCAACTATCGCCTGATTGCTGAGTTCGGTTCGGACTCCGATCCGCGCGCATTCAACTTCGATGGCGAATTCAACGTCGCCAACCGTGGGTTGATCGAGTTTATCGAGGTGTTGAAGCTCGATGTCGCCTTCTTGTACGATCTACTCGGTGCATCGCAGGAACACCGGATCAAACCGAAGAAGTTCGCGCAGACCTACATCGATGAGGTCATCCTCGGCCACACGAACGAACCCGAATTCCGTCGCCTCGAAAACAATGAGTATATGGAGGCTTTACGCGATCGAACGATCAAGATCGACGTGCCGTACATCACGCGTACCTCGCAGGAAGCGCGGATCTACAAGAAATCCTTCAACCATCGCCGAGTTTCGGCACATATTGCCCCACACTCGCTAGAAATGGCCGCTACGTGGGCAGTTCTGACGCGCCTCGAAGATCCGACCAACCATAAGTTGACGGTCCTGCAGAAGGCGAAACTGTACGATGGTCGCTCCATCCCTGGGTTTACCGAGGATCACATCAAAGAACTGCGGAAACTCGCCAAGCGCGAAGGTTTGGAGGGCATTTCTCCGCGGTACATTCAAGACAAGATCAGCAATGCGTTGGTTCGGGATCCGCCTTTGACCTGCCTAAATCCGTTCATGGTCATGAACGAGTTGGAAAGTGGGCTTAAGCACCACGGGCTGATCAGCAAGGATGAACTCCGCGAACGCTACCGTGAGCTGCTTGGCGTGGTGAAGACGGAATACGAGGATCTCGTCAAAAACGAGGTTCAGAAGGCGATCGCGGCGGACGAGGGCGCGATGAAACGGCTCTGCGCCAACTACATCGACAATCTCCGCGCCTACGTGCTGAAGGAACGCGTGAAAAACGCATTCACCGGAGCTTATGAAGAGCCCGACGAACGGCAAATGCGGTCGATCGAAGAGAAGATCGACATTCCTCCCTCACGAAAAGACGACTTCCGTCGGGAACTGATGAACTACATCGCCGCGCAGGCGCTGGATGGTAAACAGTTTGACTATACGATGAATGAGCGGCTGCATCGGGCGTTGGAACTGAAACTTTTCGAAGACAGCAAGGACAGCATTAAGCTGACCAGCCTGGTGAGCAATGCGATGGACGCCGAAACCCAGGCGAAAATCGACATTGTCAAGCAGCGGCTCATCGACAACCATGGCTACTGCCAGGTTTGTGCGACGGATGTGCTCCATTATGTCGCTTCTATCTTCGCTCGCGGCGACGCGTCGAGGAACACCTAAGCCACCGGTGAAGCCCGAAGGAGGGCGCGATGCTGAACATCGATCGGGATCTAGGAAGGTTTCGCGACATCATCAAGGGTCGCGTCCGAAAGGACCTGCGTAAGTACATGTCTTCCGGCGAACTCATCGGAAGACAGGGAAACAAGCAGGTTTCGGTCCCGATCCATCAGATCGGCATTCCTCGCCTGCGGTACGGCAAGAACAACAGCGGCATCGGCCAGGGCGAAGGCGAAGAGGGGGAAGGCGCGGGAGAAGGCCAGAAAGCAGGGGAAGCTGCCGGAGAGCACGGCATCGATGTGGACATCACCATCGAGGAACTCGCGGAGATCTTAGGCGAGGAACTCTCTCTTCCGCGCATTGAACCCAAAGGCAGCAAGAGCGCCCGGACTTCCAAGCCCAAGTACAAGGGCATTGCGCCAGTAGGTCCAGAATCTTTGCGGCATTTCCGGCGCACCTATCGTCGGGCGCTGCAGCGGACGATCAGCACAGGGACCTTTGATCCCCAACGACCGGTGATTGTGCCGATTCGAGAGGATCGCCGTTACCGCACCTACGTCATCGAGAAGGAACCTCGATCTGCCGCGGTTTTGATTTACATGATGGATGTGTCGGGTTCGATGGGCAAAGAGCAGAAGGAGATTGTTCGTGCGGAAGCTTTCTGGATCGACGCCTGGATCCGGCACAATTACGACGACGTGGAAACGCGGTTCATCATTCACGATGCGACCGCCCGCGAAGTGGACCGGGACACCTTCTTTCGAACCCGGGAAAGCGGCGGAACGCTGATTTCCAGCGCCTACAAACTGGCGCTTGACATCATCGAAAAGAACTACCCTGCGTCCGAATGGAACATTTACCCATTTCACTTTTCGGACGGGGACAATTGGTCGCAGTCGGACACCCGCACCTGCGTGCAACTGATCAAGGATCGCATGCTGCCGATCTGCAATCAATTCTCCTATGGACAGGTGGATTCACAGTATGGAAGCGGGCAGTTCTTGAAGGACCTCAATGAAGCCTTTCCCGACCATGAGGCCGTAGCATTGTCGCGAATTCCCAATCGGGAGGCGATCATGGATTCGATCAAGGAACTCCTCGGCAAGGGGAGGTAGCCATGTCGGTCGTTTCCAACAGGTTTCTGAGGGAGGGACGCGGTCTTCCGGCTGAATTGGAGGAGGCCCGTCAACAGATTCACGGGATCGCCAAGGGGTACGGGCTCGATTTCTTCGAAACCATTTTTGAGGTATGCACCTACGAAGAGATCAATATGATCGCCTCGTACGGAGGATTCCCCACCCGGTATCCGCATTGGCGGTTTGGGATGGAATTCATCGAAATGCAGAAGAGCTACGAATTCGGGCTCTCCAAGATCTACGAAATGGTGATTAATACCGATCCATCCTACGCATATTTGATGGACTGCAACCTGATGGTCGATCAGAAATTGGTCATGGCCCACGTGTATGGTCACGTTGATTTCTTCAAGAATAACCTATGGTTTGCGCACACGAATCGGAAAATGCTCGACCAGATGGCCAACCATGCCAGCAAGGTTCGGCAAATCATTGATCGGCAAGGTCAGGCTCAGGTCGAACAATTCATCGACATGTGCCTTTCCATCGACAATTTGATCTATCCGTTTCTGCCCCACATCAAGCGCAGCCGTGATCATAGTGAAGATGAGGTAGAAGCGGCACATCTGGATCGCGGTGTCGCAAAGATGCCGGCGAAGTCCTATATGGATAAACATGTCAATCCGCCCGAGTTTCTAGAGGCACAGCGCAAAAAACGAGACGACGAACTTCATAAAATGGCGGGGTTCCCGGAGTCCCCCGATCGGGATGTGCTCGGTTTTCTGTTGCAACATGCGCAGCTGCCGCGTTGGCAGCAGGACATCCTGGAGATCATCCGCGATGAGGCGTACTATTTTGCGCCCCAGGGCCAGACAAAAATCATGAATGAGGGGTGGGCCACCTATTGGCACACCACGATGATGACCAATGACATCCTCGATGATTCGGAGGTGATCGACTACGCCGATCACCATTCGGGCACAGTTCATATGCAACCAGGCCAACTGAATCC
>SYKL01000133.1 GCA_005797785.1 Pseudomonadota bacterium
CTTTGCTGGACCTGCCGATGGGGCGCCCCCAGCCCGAAATCCGTTGGATCCTTGGTGATTTTGCACAATGGCACCTGGGGCGCTCGTTGCAGTCGCGAACGCTGGTAGAAGAGTTGGAGAGGATGCCGGGAACCGGTTAAGTTGGGTGGCCGGAGGTTCCATGCGCGCTCCCTGGTTGTGGCTGCTCGGTGCCGCTTGTTCTTCCGACCAGACCATCACTATTCGAGGGTACGTGGGGTATTCGCCCTTGGGCGGGTACATCAGCGAAGGCACGGTCGCGATCCGCGATGCCGACGGGCTTTCCTTCGATAAGGCAGACCTGAGCATGGATGGATTCAAGGTCAAAGCTCCGGTTCAGCAGCGCATCTATGCGGAAATCGAGGCACCCGACGCGGCGATGGCGTCGTTCACCGGGGCCACCGGCACCGAAAACATGACGCTCACCGACAACGAGCTTTTTTCGTTTCCGGTCAGCCAGCTGAACGAACTTCGGGAGGAGTTTGCCGGGTGCGCTGGGGTCGATTCAGACGGAGGAGTGGTCCTAGGAATCACCGTTTTCGACGGAATCAACGAGTCGGATACGGGTGACCCTGCCAAGGTCACCAATGCCACGGCGATGGTCACCACCGCCGATGGGACGGAATTCCGCGCCTGTTATCGGGATGCCGAAGGCACCGCCTACGATCCGGAAGCGGATGCCACTGGAAATTCCGGATTTTTTGCAATCTTTGGGGTCCCGAGTGGGCTACAGACCCTGACCGTGACCTACCAGCCCGCGCCAGGCGAAAGCGCGCTCACCTACGCCGATCTGTACGTTCCGACGGGCCCAGATGCGGTGATTCCAAGATACCCGCAGTGGATAGAGTCGCCCTTCTAAGTGAGTAACTCCGGATGACGTTCGAATGATGGACGTCCACCACACGCAAATTTTACGTTGTCTCCTTGCCCAAAGTCCCGGGACGGCCTAGGCTGCAGCGTCGAAACAAGGTCCGGAATAGGACCAAGCCACAAGCTAGGAGGCAGACGCTATGAGCACGGAAATGATCAGCAAGCCAGACGCGAACCCTATTCTTCTCGCCGTCCTGGATTTGCTCATTTGCTACCTTCCGATCGGGCACTTCATGATTGGTCAAACCAAGAAGGCGATCATCTTCTACGTGGCCACGCTGTTGTTGTCTTGGGTTGGTATCGGCTTCCTGATCCCCTGGATCGCCGCTTACGACGCCTACTTGCTCGGCCAGAAGCTGCAGCGCGGTGAATCGATCGGCATCAACGAAAATGGCCTTTCGTTCTTGAACTCGGTCCCTGGTTTCAACTAAGCGATGACGGCGCCTTCGGGCGTCGAATCCTCAAAAACGGGGGCACTTCACGGTGCCCCCGTTTTTGTTTTGGTGGCCCGGACGGCGCGCGCGCCGAACGCCCATCCCCACATTTCCACGGAATACGAATCCGTCCGTAAAAAAGACCCGGAAGCAGTAGGCTATTACCGCCGCTGCGTCCCCAATACCGGATGCCTCCTTGCATGCGGTATCATCGAACTAGGCTGGTAGAGCAGGGGCTCCTTATCGTGCACGGAAAACACGCAAACCGCAGAGGGTTATCTTTCGCGATGCAGGCCTCGAAGCGGTGGAAACGATGAGTACCGTTCGCCAGAGCCACGGGTTTCCTTTGGCAGTGGCCGTTCACACCGATGTCGGTCGGCAGCGCACAAACAATGAGGATTCGTACGGACAAACTTGGATGTCCGACGGCAGCCTGTTTGTGATGGTCGCAGATGGCATGGGCGGGCACGAAGCCGGGGAGGTCGCCTCCGCGTTGGCCGTTCAAGTGGTGGAGGAAACCGTCACCAACGGCGTCGAAGGCGACCCTCGGGACCACCTGTACAATGCGCTGCTGGACGCCAATTCCGCCATCCTGGAAGAGGGGCGCCGATCCGGAAAGCAGGGCATGGGCACCACCGGCGTGGCGGCGGTGTGCCGTGGACGCCAAGTGTATGTTGCATTGGTCGGGGATTCTCGCTGCTACCACGTACGCAAAGGGCAGCTGGTCTGGCGCACGGTGGACCATACCCGCGTGCAGATGCTTCTCGACTCCGGCGAAATTTCAGAGCTGGAAGCGCGATCTCATCCCGAGGCGGGCATGCTCACCCGCGCGCTGGGCCACGCACGCATGGCGGACAATCGCCCGTTGGTCCCTGACGTTCTCGCCGATCCGTTGGAATTGCAAGAGCGCGACGCCTTGGTGTTGTGCAGCGACGGCCTCCATGATCTGGTGGAAGACTTCGAGATCGGTCAGGTCGTCGCCGGAAAGTCTCCCGAGGACGCCGCAAGAGCCCTGGTGGAACTTGCGCTCGATCGGGGCGGATACGACAATGTGACCGTGGCCGTCGTCGTCGCCGGAAAACGAACAGGCGAGTACGACGAAACTTACGTCCCGGACAATGTGAACCGCGCAGAAACCACCTACCCCGGGTTTTCGGCTGGGCCGTCCCCCGGCGCACCGGTGCGTGGGCTTTCACCAACGGAAGACGAGCCCACCGAGGCCGGCGCGACCACAGACTCCGACCCGGCACCCGGAAAGTCCAGTGGAAAAGGGTTGTACATTGCGATTGCGGTGATCGTGCTGCTGGTGGGTTTGGTGGGAATCGCTACCGTGGTAGCGTTGTTGGGTGGTTGGTTCTTTTTGGCCTGACGGAGTCCTATGGCCGGGCGAGATGGGGCATTTTCTCGAACGTTTGCGCTGCTTGGTCCGCGCGCGGTCGGAAAGACATCGCTGGGGGATCGGTTGCTCGATCTCGCCGGTGTTACCCGTCAATTTGGCCGGGTGGACGAGGGCACATCGCTGCTCGACCACGACGCGGAGAGCCGACGTCGACGGATGACGCTGAGTACCTCGACCGCATGGCTGGAATGGCACGAACATACCCTCTTTTTTGTCGATCCACCGGGGTCCGACGGCCTGGCTTACGAGCAACGCCTCGCAGCGGCGTGCGTAGATGGTGCCATCCTCCTATTTGATGGCCAGCAATCCGTAGGTGTCCCCGTTCGGCGGCTGGTCCGAGAAACGGAGGGCATTCCTCGATTTGCCGTGCTCACTCGCCTGGATCGCACGGAGGATCCGGACCGGGTTGCCGCTTCCGCCCAGGATGCCGTCGGCAACAGTCGGGCGCTCCTCCTCCACCTCGTTGCGCGCGAGGCGGGACAAAATATTGGAATTATCGACATTCTTCGACAGAAGATGACCACCAGTGACGGCGAACGGCCCGTGCGCGAAAGCGATCGAGCGCGCCTTGCCTTGGCCCGCGAACGCTTGTTGGAAACGGTGGCCGCCACGGACGATGCCCTTTTGGAGCGCTATTTGGAAGACCTCGACCTGGAACCCGACCAGGTCGCCAACGCGCTCGCCAAAGCGGTACTTTCCGGTCGACTGGTTCCGATCCTCTGGGCGTCAGCCTGGACGGGCATCGGTGGAAGCGCCATCTTGGACGCCGTGGTGGATTGGTTTCCATCGCCTTTCGACCGTCGGCGCCCGTGGGCCCTGGACATCGAAGGCAACGATCGGGAGATCGCTCCGGATGGCCCGTTTGTCGCGCAGCATCTCGCAACCCAGCTCGATGAAGCAGGCGAACGCGTGTACCTTTTTCGGGTGTGGGCGGGAAGCCCTCCGAGCAAGGGGCCTTGGGTCCACGCGGAAACCGGACGTTCGGTGCGGCCGCAGAAGTTCTATTCGCTCCGGGGCGGACGATCCGCCACAGCGCGCCAGGCTGGCCCGGGCTCGCTGATCGCTACCTGGGATCCAATGGAGAGCTTCCCCGGTGAAACCTGGACCGATGGTCCTCGTTGGGTGCTCGGCGGGCCCGCAGCGCCCGCCCCGATGGTGGCGTGGGCGTTGGAGACCCAGCCGGCCGTCGATGCGGAAAAAATGCGGCGGAGTCTGCAAATTTTGCAGACCCTGGATCCGGCGCTCGATCGGTATGTCGACGAACTGACGCTTCGCCCCGTGCTTGCGGGATCAGGCTTGGACCAGCTCGAGCGCGCGGTGGGATGGCTGGCGACCAGCCTCGGGGTTCAAATCCGATATCAATTTCCGCACGTTTCCTACCGGGAAGCGCCATCGTTGGCCGTACACGGAGTCGAGGGCGTGCACCGAAAAACGTCGGACGGCTTGGTGAGCGAATTCGGAAAAGTGATCCTGGATGTGGAGCCCGAAGGGGAGGGATTTCGATTCGAAGATCGTTCGGTGGATGAGGAGTTGCCTGAAAAGTTCATGCCCGGGGTGGTGGAAGGGATCTACCGCGGCGGAGAACACGGCCCGCTCGCCGGATATCCGGTGACCGGTCTGCTGGTACGGTGCACCGGCGGCGACTACGACATGCTCGAATCGACCAGCGAACATTTCGCTTTGGCCGCCGAAAAAGCGCTCAAGGAAGCCCTCAAGCAAAGCCAAGCGCGTTTCTGGGAACCCTGGGGCCGGTTGGAGATCTGGGTGCCCGCGGAGCACGTCGGCCCCGTCATGAGCGAGTTGGCGCAACGACGCTCGCGGATCACCGGTTTGGAGATCGGCCAACCGGAAGCGGTGATCTTCGCCGATGTGCCGGTGCGTGAAACCTTGTCCTTCGGTCCAAGGCTGTTGGCCATCACCTCTGGCCAAGGCCGTTTCTTACAGCGGCCAGGCCGTTACGAACCGTTACCGGCCGCTTTGGCGAAAGAGGTGCGCGCCGCATCGCCCTTCCTCGACCGTACGGACGGCGGATAACGCGCAGTCGTGTTATATTGGCGGTTGCGTGGGGTGTACCATCGTCAGCGTTGTTTTCGACGACCTAGGCCAACTGCGGGAATTGGTTGGGGAGTTTGGGTCGAACCTGAAAGTGATCGCCAAGGGCATGGGCGTTGACTTGGAGCAGCGCGGCAACGCGGTGCACATCACCCGAGGCGATGCGCCCGCCACCGAACGCCTGCTTCGGGATTTGGAACGGCTGATCAGCCGAGGCTTTCCGCTCACGCCGTCGGACGTTGAACACGCGATCCGACTAGCAAAAGCCCACCCGGAAGCAGACTTAACGCAGTTCTTCTCGGATGCCATCTTGATGGGGGCGGGGGGGCGACCGATCGCGGCGCGCACCCCCACCCAACGCCGCTATGTTCAAGCTTTACGCGAGTCTCCCATCGTTTTCGGCGTAGGCCCCGCGGGCACCGGCAAGACCTACTTGGCGATGGCGATGGCCGTCGCGGCACTCGGAAAAGGAGAGGTGAGGCGGATTGTGCTCACCCGCCCCGCCGTAGAGGCCGGAGAAAAGCTCGGTTTTCTGCCGGGGGACCTCTCCGAAAAAATCGACCCCTACCTTCGTCCGCTGTTTGATGCCCTACAAGACATGATGAGCGGCGAGAAGATCACCAAACTGCTCGACAAAAGGGTGATCGAGGTTGCACCCCTGGCATTCATGCGAGGACGCACCCTCCAAGATGCCTATGTGATCCTCGACGAAGCTCAAAACACCACCGTCGAACAAATGAAGATGTTCCTCACCCGGCTCGGTGAGCACTCCCGGATGATTATCACCGGCGATCCCACTCAAATCGATCTTCCGCGGCCACGAATGAGCGGGCTCGTTCACGCGCTTCGCGTTCTAAAGGACGTGCCGAACATCGAGGTCGTTCGCTTTCAATCGAGTGATGTGGTGCGCCACCCCTTGGTCGCTGCCATCATTGATGCCTACAGCCAATTCGAAGACGCAGGGGATACGCCATGAACGCCAGATTGTGGGCTGCCTGGCAACGGCTTCCCGAGGACGGGCGACGGGTGTTGCTGTTGTTGCTGACGGCCCTCGCGTGCGCCTTGTTGATCGCCGACTATTCGGGCGTTCCGAACGACGATCTCAAGCCCGGCGAAGTCGCCCCCAGGACGGTCAAAGCCCCTCACACTTTCCAGTACACCGATGCGGCCGGGCACCAGGCCCAGGTCGATGCCGCCAGCGAAGCCATCATTCCCGTGTTTGTGTACCGCGCGGATTTGGCCGCCCAATTGCAATTGCGCGTTTCCGACGCTTTCGCAGCCGGGCGCCGAGAACTTTCGCGCCCCCAAGGCGCGATCGACAATGCCATCGTCGCGGATGGGTTCGTGAAAGCACTCGGTGTGCACATCCCCGAAGAAGATGTGGATGCGCTCCTCCAAGCAGGCTTTCCCGCGCAGGCGGAAGAGCTGACCTCCGCCCTGCTTCAGCGCGCGATGAGCGGGTATGTGGTCGGGGATCGCCAAGAACTTCCCGCCGATCGTCGAACGGTCACGGTGATTGAACTTCGCGGCGATTCCCGCAGGGAATTTTCGGTCAACGACACCTCCTCGATCGCCACCCCCAACGAAGCGCGAGAGCAGGTCACGATTGGGCTTCTGGAAACGGGCGTCAAATCGGTACCTTGGTCCGGAGCAAGCGCAACCGTAGCTCGCTCGCTGGTTCGCCCGAACATCGCCTTTGACGAGCTTGAAACACGAGAACGACAAGGCAGGGCTGCCGCCGCCGTGACGCCCGCGCCGATTTCCGTCAAACGCGGCACCATCCTGTTTCGCCAGGGCGACGTGCTTACGACGCTGGATATCGCTAGGTACCATGCCCTTCTTCGAAGTGCGCGCCCGCATGCCGTCTGGGTGGAACCCCTGGCGGTGGCGAGTTTTCTCGTTGCATTGTTTGCAGCCTTATTCTCCTTCGGCGGAAGCTACATCCCTGGATTTTCTACGCGAGATCGCGACATTCTCGCGATCTCGGGGCTCCTGGTGTTGACCACCCTCATTGCCCGAATTGTGGTACGAAGTTCAGAAGCGGTCGCTGGATTGGTGGGAACCGAAGCGGAAGCGAGCTCGATCTGGTTTGTAGTTCCGATCGCCGGTGCCGTGATTCTGGTGCGTCTGTTGGTCGGCGCCGGTTGGAGTGTGCTGTTTGCGGTCGCTGCCTCTGCCGCATGCGGCTTGCTGATGGAACTTTCGGCGCTTCACGTCATGTACTTCCTGTTGTCGAGCATTACTGCCGCAGGCGCGGTCGATCACACCCGGGAGCGGCTTGCAGTGCTTCGTGCAGGGGTTTTCGTTGGTTTGGTAAATGCTATCGCGGCGCTGTTCATTCATTTCTTGCAACTGTATTTGGGAAGCGGCGAAGTCAGCCTTTCCAACACCATTCGGCCGGTGTGGTCGATGGGTTTCGCCTTTGCCGGCGGACTAGGGTCGGCCTTCTTCGTGCTTGGGTTAACCCCCATCTTTGAAACGCTCGGTTTTGTCACCGATTATCGTCTGATGGAACTCGCGAATCTCAACCATCCGTTGCTGCGACAATTGATGCTGCGGGCACCCGGGAGTTACCATCACTCCGTCGTTGTCGGCACGCTGGCGGAGGCGGGCTGCGAAGCCATCGGAGCGAATGCGCTCCAGGCAAGGGTAGCCGCATATTTTCACGATGTCGGCAAGGCCCTCAAGCCGCAGTACTTTATTGAGAATCAAAGAAATACCGTCAATCGTCATGATTCACTCGACCCGGCGCTCTCCGCGAGGGTGATCATTGGTCACGTGATCGACGGCGGAAAAATGGCCAAGGAGCACAACCTTCCGCAACCGATTGTCGACAACATTTATATGCATCATGGCACGGGTCTGCTGCAATATTTCTATGCAAAGTCAATGGAGCAGGCCGACGACCCCGCCTCCATCAAAGAATCCGACTTCCGATATCCCGGACCAAAACCGAACAACCGCGAAGCCGGGATCATCATGCTGGCGGACAAAGTGGAAGCTGCCACCCGCACGATCCGCGAACCTTCGGAAGAAAACATCCGTGCCATGATCCATCAGATCATCAACTCGGTGATGGCGGATGGTCAGTTTGAGGATTGCCCCCTCACGTTTCAGGAGATCCACACCGTGGCCAACACCTTCGTTCAGGTGCTGATGGGGATCCATCACCAGCGGATCGAATATCCCGCTACCCGCTCGATTTCCCGCAACGAAACCCCCGCTCCCGTCGCTCAACGGGTCGCGCAGGTGATCACCCTGGAAATGCCGTCGCTGAAAGCGCCAGAGGCGGACGACTTTAGCGATGAGGCGGATCCCGAGACCGACTATGAGTCGGTCAATAACCTACCGAGAAACGGATGAATGTCGAAGTCAGCATCGACGACCCCTCGCTGGCGGACGTCGACACCATCGAGGCGGATGCCAGGGTTATCCTCGAACACTTAGGTAGACCTCGCGCGGAGCTTTCCGTGCGACTCTGCTCGGACGCTGAAATTTGGCCGCTCAACCGAGACTATCGAGGAAAGGACAAGCCGACCGACGTGCTCGCCTTTGCGCAGTTGGAGGGAAATGTCTGGCCTGGAAGCGAGGAAATTCTCGGCGATGTGGTCATCAGCCTCGACACCGCGGGTCGGCAGGCCGCCGAACGGGGGCATTCCAAAGCACGGGAACTTCGCATTCTTTTGGTGCATGGAATCTGCCATTTGTTGGGGTATGATCACGAACAAGACCACCAGGCCGAGGAAATGGAAGCCAAGGAACGCGAGATCCTCGCGAAGCTTGACGCCCGGCAGGATTCTTCGATTTTGAGCCCTTGATCGGTTAAGCGGGCGGCCACGGTCCGAGGTCCCCATGTACGAGGAAATCCGCGCGTCGCTGAAACCCCTTTCCGAGCGCATTGATGCGCTTTGGGGGCATCTTTGACATCGCCGGCAAAAGCAACCGCGTAGAGGATCTCGATCGGCAAGCCGGGATGCCCGCTTTCTGGGACGACAACACGCGCGCCCAGTCGATTCTGAAGGACAAAGGCCAGCTGGAGCGCACGGTCAACGATTGGAAACAACTGTCGGAACTCCGCGACGAGGTGGGCACGCTGCTGGAGTTGGCCGAAGAAATGCAGGATCAAAGCACCGCCGATGAAGCTGCCGCGGTGCTTGAGCGCCTCGAGTCCCTCGTCAAAAGCCTGGAAGTTCGTCGACTCCTCTCGGAAGAGCAGGATTCGATGGACGCCATTGTGGAAATCAATTCGGGCGCAGGCGGCACCGATGCGTGCGATTGGGCGCAGATGTTGCAGCGAATGTACCTTCGTTGGGCGGAACGCGAAGGTTTCCAAGTGGAAATGCTCGATGAGCAGCCCTCGGAAGACACGGGGATCAAAAGCGCCAGTTTTGCCGTTCGCGGCCCGTTTGCGTACGGGTACATCCAAGCAGAGTGCGGTGTGCATCGC
>SYKL01000134.1 GCA_005797785.1 Pseudomonadota bacterium
AGTGCGCGAAAGCGATCGTTCGTCCGTTGCTTCGGGCGGGTTTCAAACCGCCGACCGCGTCGCCGAGCGTTTGTGGCGCAGTAGGTGTTCGCGTCGCCCAAAATTCCATAGGAAACGAGGGCTCATGAGGGATCCGGGCTAAATGGGCTCGACACGGTGATCTGGGACGTGCAAATCACCGACAATCCGCAGCTGTTGCCGGAGACCGCCCAGGCGTTGGTGGAGAATATCGATTCGATCGGCGGGAATGTCACGTTGTTAAACAACGGCGTTCCTTGGATGTGATTGGGTCGCCACGAAGGCGCAGCCGCTAGGTCCTTTCAAACCGCTGTGGTAGCCTGCTCGAAGGAGGTTGCGTGCGAGCTGGAGACATGGGTTTGGCGTTGTTGTTGGCTTCGTGCGACGGCGGTGCTGACACGGAAAAACCGGATACCGACACGGTGGATACGGATGTGGTGGACACGGATGTCGTCGACACCGACGTGATCGACACCGAGGATTCCGGAGATTCCGACACCGACATCGTAGCGAACTGCACCGTGTTCGACGGCGATGTGGTGGAAGACAACCTGGCGTCGGTGTGCGCTGCCGGCGGGCCGGTCTGCGTCACCGGATCGGTGACCCTCGAAGACGTGTCCAACGCCGACCTCGGTCAGCTGTCCTGCATCGTGTCCATCGACGTCGAACTGGGCCTGTACGGTGGCGACGCCACCGATTTGGATGCGCTTGGAGCCCTGACTTCGGTGGATTGGCTGACCCTGGAAGCGCTTCCTGAGCTCGCCCAGATCCAGGGCCTCGCCCAGCTCTCCGACGTCGGCAATGTGGCCATCTACGAAACTGGCCTGCCCAATGTCGACGGCCTGTCCGCCCTCACCGAAGTCCCAGGCATCCTGGCACTGTACGACAACCCGAACCTGGCCCAGATCGATGGCCTCTCCTCGGTCCACACGGTCGGCTCTCTGTACTTGGAGGGCAATCCCGCGCTGACCAACTTGGACGGCCTGTCTTCGCTGATCTCCGCCGATACCGTACAGTTGCAGGCCCTGCCGTTGGTGGCCGACCTCAACGGTTTGTCCGCGCTGCAGTCGGTCACACGGCTCGTCCTTTGGGAGGTGGAAATTTCCGATCTCACCGGGCTGGTGGCGCTCATCGAGCCTCCTGAGAGCATCGAGATTTTCGATTGCGACCAGATGCAGAGCCTCGGCGGACTCGAGGGCTACGAAACCCTGGGCGGACTGTGGATCGATGGCAACGTCCAATTGCAGGATCTGGACGCGCTTTCCGATCTCACCGCAGCAACGGGCTACCTCCGGTTCGAAAATTCCGCAGTCACCGATTGGAGCGGCCTGTCCGGGCTCACCACCGCGAACGGCTTGATCCTTCAAGGCAACGACGGACTGCTGAATGTCGACGCGCTGTCCTCGCTGACGACGGTGCCCGAGTCGCTCGCGATCGGCGGCAACCCTGGGTTGTTGGACCTGGACGGACTCCACTCGCTCACCGCGGCAGGGGAACTCTTCATCAGCTCCAATCCCGCGTTGGCCAATGTGGACGGCCTGTACTCGCTCACCGCGACGACCGGCAACGTGATCGTGAGCGACAACGATTTACTGACCCATGTCGACGGATTTTCAGCATTGACCACGATCGGAGGCTCGCTCCAGGTGGACAGCAACGCCGCCTTGCTGGAGCTGGATGGGTTTTCATCGGTCACCTCCGTGACCACGATCGTCATCATCGACAACGATGTTCTGGCGTCCCTGGACGGCTTATTCAATGCCACTGCGGACGGGGTGTACATCCACGACAACGCCGGGTTTTCGGATGCCGACGCCCAGGCGTTAGCCACGGAGGTGGGTGCGCAGACCGTCAACATTGGCGGAAATGGCCTGTAGGGGTCGGTAGTTGCGCCGGCGCAGCCTCCCGACGGGCCATCCGATCGCGCGACGAGGGTGCCGATTTTCGATCGGGTTGGCGGCTTCGCTCAAGGGATACCAAGACCTGGATCGGAGTGGTGCGCTCGCCCTGCCAACAAGAATTCGAAAAAGAAAGTAGGATCCCAAGAAGATCAGGAGCAGCTCATGCGTGGATGGTTGTTTGGAGCGTCGGCGGTGGTGTTTTCGGCGTGCGACCCGCGGTCTGTGGATGTGGACACCGATCTCGTCGATACGGAGGTCGAAGACACCGATATCGTCGACACGGACGTCGAAGACACCGATGTCGTCGATACCGACGTGGAAGACACCGATGTCGTCGATACCGACGTGGAGCCTATCGACCTGGATAACGATGGGTATTTGGCCAACGTCGATTGCGATGACTCGAATTCCAGTCTCCACGTCTGGGGTCCGACCGGCGGGACGTTCGACTTGCACTCCCAAGCGGAAATCGATGCCTTCTGTGATTCGTATGTCGGGGTTTCTTGCTCCGGCAGCTTGGGCGATCTGGAAGTGGTCAACACCGACGCCTCGAATCTGGACGGATTGGGCTGCATTCTTGAGGTTGACAACCTTACCATCGCCGGAAATTCGTCCTTGACCGAGGTCAATGGCCTCGCCGCGCTCACCTCGGTCGGTGGAGAACTCAACATCGAAAATAACGAAGCGCTGACCAATGTCGACGGACTTGCCGCACTCTCCTCCGTCGGAGGGAACCTGATCGTCAACGCCAACCCTGCGCTGATCAATGTCGACGGACTTGCCGCGCTCACGTCCGTTGGAGGATTCCTCGACGTCGAATCCAACCCCGCGCTGACCAACGTGGACGGACTTTCAGCACTCTCCTCTGTGGGAATCGACGTCGTCCTCCGCTCGAACGATGCTCTGACCAACGTCGCCGGATTCGCCGCGCTCACCTCCGTGGGAGGGTTTCTGTACTTCGACAACAATGACGCGCTCACCAACGTCGATGGTTTGGCGGCACTCACGTCCGTCGGAACGCACCTCAATTTCGAAAACAACCAGGCGCTGACAAACGTGGACGGACTTTCCCAACTCACCTCCGTCAATGGGAACTTGCACGTTTTCAACTGCAATGCGCTGACAAACCTCGATGGATTGGCGGCAATCTCCTCAGTCAGCGGAAACTTGAATGTCATCGGCAACGATGCACTCAGCAACCTCGACGGATTGGCGGCAATCTCCTCCCTCGGGGGAGACGTGACCATCCGCGGCAACGCAACGCTGGCCGAAGTCGACGGACTGTCCGAACTCACGTCGGTCGGCGGGGACCTGTACGTCGAATACAACGCCGCATTGACGAACGTCGACGGATTTGCCGCACTCACCTCGCTGGGCGGAGATCTGTACGTCAATAACAACAACACACTGACCAACGTCGACGGTTTTGCTTCACTCAACTCCCTCGGCGGGAGCTTGTCCATCTACCTCAACAACGCGCGGACCAACGTCAGCGGATTTGGCGGACTCAGCTCCCTCAACGGGGGGTTGTCCGTCTACTACAACAACGCGCTGACCAACGTCGACGGACTGGCCGCACTCACCTCCATCGCCGGGCCTTTGTACATCGACTTCAACCCCATGCTGACCAACCTCGACGGACTGGCCGCACTCACCACCATCGATGGCGACCTGACCGTCGACTACAACTACGCGTTAACCTCCGTCGAAGGCCTGGAGGGAGTCACGTACGTCGGCGGCGACGTGACCATCGCTGAAAACACCACCCTTCCCTCGGCCGCCGCTCAGGCCTTGATCGACGCGATCGGCACCATCGTGGGCACGGTCGTGGTGGAGAACAACGGGCCCTAAACCGCTCTGAAGCGGAAGCCTTGCGGAATGCCTGGGCTAGGCGGACGGAGGGCGAGCGCAGCGAGGTTTGAGCCAAAGGCGAAAACGGAGGGCGATTGCCCGACCCCGAAGGAGGCCGCCGGCCGAAGGCCGGAGCCCCCTCAACCGCCGCAGCTGTCCGTGACCTGAACCACCGTCGCGCCCGGGAACTTCGAAGCCCACGCTTTCGCTTTCGCTTCATCGCTGAATTGGTATGCCGCCAATGAAGCGGGGTTGTAACCAAGCGCCTGCTCCAAACCGCTGGTGCTGCAATCGGCACCCGTCACTTCCGCCGACCGCGGCACCGGGCCCAGGCCATCGAGCACGGCGCGCTCCGACGGAGCCATTTCCGGGGACGTGGAATGCACCACCACCACCAGGGAGTAGGGCTCGCCCCACTTGACCTCCCGCACAAACCCAGGGTTGGTCGCACAGCGTGCACTGGTCAGTGCGTTTCGATCGCCGCGCAACACCACCACCTCGTGGGGTTGCGGTGCCAAGCCCGCGGGCGCGCGGGGATCGAACTGCGCATCGTAGCCGAGCGCACCGTAGGCATCCACCATGTCCCCTGGCAACGCCACAAAGGTGGTGTCCGAATATTCACCCTGGGCGCCGCTGCTGTACGTGAACTCGAGCAACTCGCACGAGGAGGTGAACCGATCCGCGTCGGTCTTTCCTTCCGCTGCGTCGCTGTCTTTCAGGCCCGGCCCGGTCGTGTGCGCGATCTCCTGGCTTACGACTGCGCTGGGAGGGACCGACCCGCCAGGGGAGGGCTCCACTGGGAAAGCCTCCTTTCCCTCGTGTCCCTCGGGCATGGGCGCCATTCCACCGCACCCCAACAACGCCACCACCGTCGCACCCACCGTCCATCGCCGCATGACTACCCCCGCGGCCCTCTATCGAAGCCGCGGGGTTTGCCCAATAAGTAAACTCGTGATCGCCGACGCCAACCTACTCGGCGCAGGTGCTTGGGCACGACTGCCCCTCGAGCAACCGGTGGAATTCAACCCGGCGGTTCAGCGAGCGGGTGGCGACAGGATCGAGCTGGCAACGATCACCCAGGCCGGCGGAAGGGATCCGCGAGGTGGACACTCCGCGAGCGGACAAGTAGCTTGCGACCGCCGATGCGCGAACCTCGCTGAGCTCTTGATTGTAGGCCAGCGGGCCCTCTTCCGAGGCGAACCCGACCACACACACCCGGCAGGAGGGCTCCTTCGCGATGGCGTCGGCGACGGCGTCCAACACCGGGTCCATGGTCTGGAACTTACCCGCCTTGAGCGCGGGCATGTCGGCGCTGTCGTAAGGGAACTGCACCAGCACCGTCAACGGCTCGTCGGTGCACGGGTTGACCGGACATCCGATGGCGCCCGGAGGCCCGGACACCGTAGGACAACGATCTTCGGCGTCGCATAGGCCGTCCTTGTCGCCGTCCTGACACATTCCCTCGGTCCGCACCGGCGCGACGGGTTCGGTCCTTGCGACAGGGCACTCCGGTCCCTCCGGACATTCCAAAGGCTCGGGTTGCTCGGGTACCTTGTGTACCTGCCCAAACCCAAGATTGATACCCACACTGACGAACTGCGCATCGTTGGGATCGGCGAGCAGACGGTTGTTGGACTGATCGTCCGGTTGAACGATTTGCCCGTACCGAACCACCGGCCCGAGCGCAAAACCCGGCGAGATCTCAAAGTTATAACCCAGTCCGGTATCGAACCCAAACCGGTTCAAGTCGCCGGTTCGGACGTAGCCCAGGTTCAGGTCCGCAAACAGGCCGTTCACTCGGCTGGGCGACTTTTGAATCGTGCCAAACGGCCGCAGCCGAACGCCCGCCGTCACGAAATGCGCCGTACCCAATTTGGTGTAGTCCCCCTTGGCAGGGTTGATCAAGAGCGCATAGGACCACTGAAATGCGAGGACCGAGCCCACCGCGATCCCCGGTCGCACCGCGACATAACCGCCGGGGGTGAACCGATCGTCTTGAGGTCCGTCGACCAGAAACGAAGCGGCCGGTTCCAGTTGAAGGGTGAATTCTTGCGCCTTGGCGGCGGTAGCAGGGAGCAGTGCGGCAAGGCCTATCGCCAAGCACGCCGTTCGGAAGGGATTCGATCGCATGAGATTCTCCAGTCGACAGCGCAGGCGCCGCCGATCAATGACGTTGAGAGGGAAGGTTTACAGAGGGGGGAGCGTGATGTTGTTCGACAGGAGGGTGATCGCACCCGTCGTGCACAGAAGCCGGCCGACGACCACGGAGTCGGTGCCCACCGAGTTGGACTCCCCCGCGAACACATTGCCCTGAAAGCGGACGTTCGAGCCAAGTGTCGAGGAGGCAAACACGCCCCAGAACACATTCTTCGAGCTGGCACCGTTGACCAAGAGCACCATGGCGCTGTTGTTCACGGTGAGCGAAGAACCGACCTGGAAGATCCACACCGAATTCGGATCGCCCTGCCCGTCCAGAATGACGGTGCCACCCACAGCAATGCTCATCGTCGAGTTCGAGGTGTACACCCCTGGAGCGAGGGTCATTCCCGAGATGTCGTTGACCGTGGTCCCTGGAGGCCGGCCAAGCGCATCCACATACGCCGCGGTCAGATCGGTTTTCGCTTGCATGGCGACACCACCGGCGTCGTTGGCGTACAACGTCCCGTTGATCACCGGGTTGATCAGCGAACACACCGACCCATCCCCGAGACAAGTGCCGGTCGGGTACAGGCCCACATCGCCGTTCAGCGTAGTGATCCCACTGGAGTTGGAGTTGGTCAGGCCGGCACCGGCGACGGCGACGAAGGTTCCGAGCGAGCCGAGGTCCACCGGCAGCAAGTCCCAGATGATGGGGGTTTCGCCGGTCGTGAACGTCCAGACGTAGTCCTCAAACAGCGGATTTCCGTCCAGATCGGTCACGTCGGTGGTCAGGGTGGCGGTGTACTCGGTGTTCGGGTCCAAGTCCTGGTCCGGATTGAAGGTCGCGGCAGCGCCATTCACACCGGTCACTCCGAGCACCTCGATAAGGTTCTCGTCCACCAGCGTGAAGCTGGCGTCGTCGATCGAGAGCGGGTCGATGAACTCGTTGAATACCGCGCTCACGGTCTGATCGAGCGGTACATCGATCTGTTGATCCTCCGGAACGGTGAGGATCACCTCCGGCATCGTGGTGTCCGGGAGGGGGCTGACCACAAACGTCCAGACGTAGTCCTCCAGCAGGGAGTTGCCGGCGAGATCGGCGGCTCCGGTGGTGATCGTGGCGGTGTACTCCATGTCCGCTTCCAAATCCCCGTTGGGATTAAAATCCGCGAACGTTCCGTTGGGCACCACCACCCCGATCACTTGAACGCCCAGCTCGTCAAACAGCGTGAAGGTGTCCGCGGTCAGGGTGAGCTCATCCATCGGCTCGTCGAACATCGCCGTCAGCATGGTGTCGAAGGCCACATCGATGGCCCCATCTTCGGGAACCGTGGCGATCACCAAGGGGGACGTTTCGTCGGCGTCGGTGCCGGTGGTGAACGTCCACACGTAGTCGTTCGCCATCGCATTTCCGGCGAGGTCGGTCACATCGTTGGTAACCGTTGCGGTATACTCCGCGTCAAAATCGAGATCGAGCGCGGGGTTGAACACCGCGATCGGCCCATTCGGGGTCACCACACCCGCAATCAGCACGCCGTCCGCGTCTTGCAACGTGAACGCGTCGGTATTCACCGTCGTTCCGTCCATGGCCTCGCTGAACACGGCGGTGAGGTTCAAATCCGGCGGCACCTCGGTCGCACCGTCATCCGGCACGGTCAGCACCACCAACGGGTCGCTTGCATCGGGGTTTGCCGCGATCGTAAACGACCAAATATAATCCTCAGACAACGGATTTCCCGCAAGATCGGTCGTGTCCGTCGTCAACGTGGCGGTGTATTCCACCGCGGGGTCGAGTTCTTCGGTCGGATCGAAGGTGGCGACGCTGTCGTTGACCAGCACCAATCCGTCGATCGGCGACAGGCCCTCGTATAGGGTGAAGCTGGCATCGGTGACCGTGGCCGGGTCCATCGCTTCGTCGAACACCGCAATCACCGAGATGTTCCCGTCCACGCCGTTCGCGTCGCTGACCGGATTCGTCATGCTGACATGAGGCGGAGTCAGGTCGAGATCCAGGCCCGTCGTAAAATTCCACACGTACTCGTGAACCATGGCATTGCCCGCCAGGTCTTCGGCCGCGGTGGTCAGGGTGGCGGTGTAGTGTTCCTCGGGGTCCAGGAGGTCCGTCGGCGTAAACAAGACCGTAAGCCCGGAGTACAGCACCGTCCCTCCCACGGGCGAAGCGCCCTGCGCCAGAGAAAACGTGCCGCCCATCAACGTCAGCGGATCGATCGGCTCGCTGAACGTCGCCGTAATCGGCACATTCAGAGCGACCGCCACGGCATCGTGCCCGGGGTTGCTCGAGGTGACTGTGGGCGGGGTGTGGTCCGAAGTATCCGGACTGGCCGCCAGCCATCCCACCATTTGATCTCCACAAGCCACCAGCAACGACAGGGGGACGAGGAGCAATCCGGTGCGGAGATTTTTCATTTCGTAGGTCCTTGCAAGGGGGAAGTCGGTTCGTAAGTGCGAATCAAGACCGCACATCGAGGGCGGCACTCCGTCCCAATGCAGTTCCTGTGCCACCGGTCCAACCTACGTCCGGCGCACGTTTTGAACGGAGGGGCGCGCACCACGCGTTCGCGCTCCATCACTTTGAAACCTCTGTCCATCATTCTGATGGAGCGCCCGTGCCTAGGCCGGAGTCACCCCCGTCAAGAACCCCGCCAACCGTTGCCGCATGTCTTCGTTGAGGCGGCAACGCACAAACTTCCCGTCGCGTTCCACATCGATCAACCCGGCGTTCGCGAGCTCTTTGGTGTGGTGAGAAACCGTCGGCGCACCAATGTCGAGGCGATCGACGAGGTCCGCGAGCGGGCAACTGGCCATCTTCAACTCCGCGGAACGGAGCAATTCCAGGTACATCGCGAGGCGGTTGGGATTGGACAACGCCTTAAAAGCGTCGGACAATTCCCGTAGGTCGGCAGTCGAACCCTTCGCTTGCATGCGATCTCCACTTTTTATAGGGTGCACACGCTTCGTTAGTTTGACAACTGTCGAACTGTGCCTACAGTAGCGTACCGGAGGCTCCGATGTCACAACCGATCGCCACATCCTTTACGTTACCCAATGGCACCGTCCTTAAAAACCGCCTAATCAAGTCCGCAATGAGCGAAACCCTCGGCACCACCGACAACCGGGTCACGCCGGTCCTGGCCGAGTTGTACGTGACCTGCCCCCGAAATTTCGGACCACTTGAAACGTGAATAAGGATCCTCTTCGCCACCGCGAGGAGCGAGCATGCGATCGAGTCGATTCACGAACGAACAGATGGTGAACATTCTCCGCGAGGCGGATCTGTCCACGATGGCGGAAACCGCCAAAAAGCATGGTGTCAGTGAGCAAACGCTGTACGTATGGCGCCGTCGCTTTGGTACGATGACGACGGAGGAGACCAAG
>SYKL01000135.1 GCA_005797785.1 Pseudomonadota bacterium
GGCCTTCCACCCGGCGTGGTCAACATCGTTAACGGTGCCGGCTCTACGGGTGCCGCTCTGGTGGACCATCCGGGAATTCAAAAGGTCGCTTTTACCGGCAGCACCGAGGTAGGCCGTCGCATCGCGCGTGCGATCGCCGGTTCCGGAAAAAAGCTGACGTTGGAGCTCGGCGGAAAGGGAGCGCACATCATCTACGCCGACGCGGCACTGGACCAAGCCGTGGAAGGCTGTATCAACGGGATCTTTTTTAACCAGGGTCATGTGTGTTGCGCGGGATCGCGCCTCCTTCTTGAAGAATCCATCGCCGAAGACTTCCTCGCCCGACTGCAGCGACGCATATCGACGTTGAGGATCGGCGATCCTCTGGACAAAAACACGGACATCGGCGCCATCAACAGCGCTCAACAGTTCGAGAGTATCCAGAAACACTTGGCCATCGGAGCCGAGGAGGGAGCTACGGTTTGGCAGGGTTGCGCCAATGAACCGCCATCGACCGGCTACTTCATCAAACCCACTCTTCTAACCGGCGTACAACAGACAGATACTGTCGTTCGAGAGGAGATCTTCGGGCCGGTTTTGTCCGTGCTCACCTTCCGAACGCCCGAAGAAGCGATCAAAAAAGCAAACGACTCTGAATACGGCCTTGCGGCCGGTGTTTGGTCGGAGAAAAACTCCAAGCTGTTCGAAACTGCGCATGCACTCAACGCCGGAGTGATCTGGGCGAATGGGTACAATCTGTTCGATCCCGCGGCGGCTTTTGGCGGGGTTCGCCACTCCGGTTATGGCCGCGAAGGCGGAATTGCCGGTCTTTGGCCATATTTGGGAGGCCTGTGATGTCACGCCTCGGCATTCAAAAAACACTGAAAATGTACGTTGGCGGGGAGTTTGTGCGGTCCGAATCTGGCCGAACCCTCCCGATCCGTTCGCGCTCGGGGGAAGTGATGCACGTCAGCCGCGCAAGCCGCAAAGATCTGCGAGATACCATCGAAAAGATGCGCGCCGCTCAACCCGGCTGGTGGAAACGCACCGCGTACAATCGCGGACAGATCCTGTACCGTCTGGCGGAAATCCTCGAAGATCGCGGCGACTCTCTGCCGACGTCCACCGAAGATAGGCTGGCAGCGGTCGACCGAGCGGTACATTTCGCTGGATGGACCGATAAAATCAGTGCGCTGCTCTCAAGTTTGAATCCGGTAGGGCAGGCATTCGTCAACTATTCGATGCTCGGCCCCGTGGGCCTGGTCGTCGCCGTTCCCCACCCCAAAGACGGCCTCCTCGGCATGATCGAAGCCATCGGGGCTGCGTTGGCTACCGGAAACTCGGTGACTTTGTTCGTGGACGGCGAAAATGCCCCCCTCGCCATTGCTCTTTCCGAGGCCCTCGCCACCAGCGATGTTCCGGCAGCCATTGTGAACATTCTAACCGGAGATCTCGCAGAGCTGCTCGCTGCGGCAAACCTGCAGGACGACTTGGACGCTTTATACCTGGTGAAAGGCTCCCTCTCCGCCGAATTGCGAAAAGCGATCGACGAAAAGGGTGCTCAGGTCATGCGGCGTATTCTTGAGGTCGAATCCACCGAACGTCCTGCGTCCCCTCATCAATTGGCGAAGTTGATGGAAGTGAAGACCGTTTGGATGTCGACCTAGAACGTCGGTCAGACGCCCCGATCCCAGAGTCAAAAAACAAAAAGCCGCCCACAGGCGGCTTTTTCTTGCGCGGCCAACTAACGGAGTGGGTAGCCCTGCTTGATCATCATGTCGATGAAGGTATTGAAACGCTCATTGTCCACCTTCATGACCTGAACATTGGCCTGAGCTTCCTTGGCCGCCTGCTGCATCTCTACGATGGCCTGCTCTGGCTCCACCCTTTCCACCCGGCGAATCGGCTCGGCCTTCGCGGGATTGGAGTCCGGATCCTGAGTGGTCACGCCGCGAACCAACTGGCGGCCCGCCACCTCAATCCGAGCCGCGGCCCGCTCGAATCCTTCTGCGCCTCCGAGGAGAATTGGCGATATCATAGGCGCCCCTTTTACACGGTTCTTCTTTAGGGTAAACGATCTTTTTCCGGATGTCCACCGACAAGTGCGTTCCGGTCCCTGACCGCGGAGTTCCATTGTCTGAGCTGTATGCCGTTCCACCTCGCGTTTCCGAAGGTACGCCAAACCCCATCCACAGCATGGCCAGCTACCGGCAATTCGCGGCAAATCTCGCCGCTGATCCAGACGGGTTCTGGGTGCGCTGGACTTCGGCGAACATCGCCTGGCGTACACCGCCTACCCTCGGTTTGGAAGGGGATTTTCGGACGGTTGTGGAAGAGCCACTGCGCTGGTTTGCGGACGGTCGGCTGAACGTCACGGAATCCTGCATCGATCGCCACTTGGCGGAGCGCGGCGACAAGACGGCAATTCTCTGGGAGGGCGATGAACCCGGACAAAACCGCGTAATCACCTACCGTGAACTGCATCAACATGTGTGTCGGGCGGCAAACGCACTCATCGATCTCGGCGTTCGAAAGGGCGATCGTGTGATCATCTATATGGGGATGGTGCCCGAAGCGGCGATCGCCATGCTCGCGTGCGCGCGAATAGGGGCGGTTCACTCGGTCGTATTTGGTGGTTTCTCTGCAGAATCGCTGAGAGACCGAATCCACGACAGCGGGGCCGAGGTCATCATCACCCAGGACGAAGGAAAGAGAGGCGGTAAGCCTGTTCCTTTGAAGAGAGTCGTCGATGAGGCGGTAGCGCACAGCGACGGCGTTCGCCGAATCCTCGTCTTTCGGCACACCAATGCAGTCATTCCATGGGTAGAAGGCCGAGATGTGTGGTGGCACGACATCGTTAACCCCGCGAGTTCCACGCATGAAGCTCAAGTTTGCTCGGCGGAAGATCCGCTGTACATCCTCTACAC
>SYKL01000136.1 GCA_005797785.1 Pseudomonadota bacterium
AGGCTTGCATGCCCCATTTCATGAACTGGTAGCGCTCACCGTTGCGCTCAAATTCGAGTTCCATGTTCTTGCGGAGGGCATCCGCCGTGCCGAAAAAGTCGATTTGAACGGAGTGATCGACCACCAAATCCACAGGAACGAGCGGCTCAATCCGTTTTGGATCCTTGCCGAGTTGGGCGGCGACACCGCGCATGGCGGCCAGGTCGCACAACAGCGGAACGCCAGTGAAATCCTGGAGAACCACACGAGCCACCACAAAAGGAATTTCGTCCACGCGGTCGGCCTTGGCCGCCCAATTCGCCAACTGCCGAACGTGGGCCTCGGTCACCTTCTTTCCGTCGCAATTGCGCAGGACCGATTCCAGAACCACACGGATCGACACGGGGAGCTTGCCCACCGGGCCGACCCCTGCGGCCTCCAGCGCCGGCAAAGAATAGTAGCGGCCCACTTTTCCGGAAAGAGTGCGGTATTCCTGGAAACTGCCGAACAGATTGTGAGACATGGGATCCCTCTGGGAAAGCATTCGAGTTGGATGGTTAGCCGGTTCCGAAGGGGGCGGCGAGCACCCTTCCTCCCAAAGGTGTCGCGTCGGCAGAAATGAATCCAACGACTTGAAGGACACCAATTAAGTCTAGACAGGACTCAATCTGATTGTGACCGACTGTAATTGCTGTTGGGGTCGGCCAACGGCATACCCGTGCCTGTGGAGTCTGCATGCACATCGACGAGCTCATCGGACGTGGCCGAACCGCCCTCGATCTCGGCCGAGCCATCGAAGCCTTGTTTCTACTGGGCAGCGCTTGGCTCCTTAGCCCTGAATCGCCGGAGCGGGAGCGCGATCTCGATCGTTGCGTAGCCGCCGGCGCGAAACTGTCGACCCTATCCAACCTGTCCAAACTCCAGGTCGTCGAAGTCGACGGCGATCCTCAGCCGTATGTGGTATCGGCGTGGGTGGTCGGCACGGCACTTTATGCACGTCAAAACGCACGCGACGGCGACCCCTGGGCGGCGATCGATCTGCTGCTCACACTCTTTCGTCACGACCCGACGCTCCCGCTCCTCGAGCGGGGTTTGACCTGGTTAGACGCCTGCCCCGACGCTCCGATGGATTCGGACGATGTGTTGATCTTGCGGCTGGTCGGCGTCGGATCCTGGGGGGTCGGCCCCCTCGCGTGCCCTCTTCCCGATGAAGATCGCGCCATTCGTTCACTCCAGGCGCTACTGCGGCTCCTGATCCGCATGGAGACCGGCAGCAAGGAAGTTCGTGTGCACGCCGATCTTCTGGCCTCGGCGATCCTGCTCCGCCTCAACCAAATCCCGCTCGCCATACATCGCGCCGCACGCGCCGTAACTCGCCGTCGAACACCGGAAAGCCTCGCGTGCCTGGCCGTTGCCCACCGCGCCGCAGGTCAACTCACCCCCGCCCTCGCCGCCTTTTCTGCAGCCGCGGAATTGTGCCCGTCCCACATGTGCGATCCCGTCCCTCACTGGGAGAACGCCGGCGATTGTGCGCGTCTGCTGCGACGTTACCCCGAAGCCGCCAAGTGGTATCGCTTGGTGCTCGCCCGACGCCCAAACAACGTCCGAGCCGCGGCCTACGTCCGCTTTTCCGAGATGTCCATCCATCAGCCGACCGTAGGAAGCGCCTGGGACTACCATCCCGACGCCACGATCACCCAACAGAACCTGTAGGGCTAACGAAACGCTTCCAATCGACGTTCCGCGCGCAAGAGCAACAGTGCACCAGCGGAACCGGAGTCAGCTTCGGTCTGTCGCAGAATCGAACGAAGTTCTTCGATCACCGTATTCGCTTGGTCCCGTTCCCGACGAATTCGAAACAGCTCTACCAACGCAGGTATCGCCAAAACCTTGCTCCAAGCACCCGTTGTCGCCGCGTAGAAGTCCGTCAGAATGGCATCGCCGGGCGATTTATCGCCCTGATAGTGAGCAATCTGCGCCCGCACAGCGCGCTCCCAAAGCCAGGCTCCCAACCGGCCCGCCGATGGCGTCCCCATCACCGCGGCCGCTCGGCCGACGTCGCCGCGCTGCAACAGCAGATCCGCCCAGCGGCACCTCAGCGCGAGCGATTCCGCTGGGTTAAACTTGTCGAAACTCTTTTTCGAAACCCACTCTTCAAAGTACTGATCTCCGGCCTGGAACACCAAGGCCCCTTGGTACAGGTCAGTAAACTCGGACTCCTTCGGATCCCATCCCGGAAGTTCAATCCACATTCCGCGGATCGACTTGACGAAACTCGCCGCACGCCACCGGCACCACTCATCGCCCAACGCCGTGGCCTGGCGGACTGCCGCTTCGCCAATCTCCAGTCGCTGCCGCACCGGAAAATAGTGAAAGGCTCCAATGCGGCCCATTTCCAGCAAGAGTTGCTCGTGTAGAGAGGCGTGCTCAATGCCTTCGGACAGCTCCCGCTCCAGCTCTAGGTAATCCAAACCGCCGCTAAATCCTGACAGTGCAGCCCGCCCCACCATAAGTCGATCCGCGGCTTTGAGCGGTTGCGCCCATCGGCGGAGCGACTGGACGGTGGTGAAATTCCCCAATTCGATCATCGCCAACACCAGCAGCCGTCGGGTGTTCTCAGTAAGCTCGCATTCCGCCAACCGAAACGCTGGCGAGTCCCCCCGCCGTTCGAACTCGTCCACGTACAACAGCGCTGCCGTGCACCGCGCCGCCACCTCTACAGAAGCGCAGCTTTGACCAACACGAAGGTTACCCATCTCCGCGCGCAATGGGTCCAATGCCCTCATTCCTTCACGGGAATGAAGTCGCTCGTACATGTCGTCGGGAACCACCTCGGCGACCCAACGGCCGATCGCCTCGCGGATCGCTCCCGCACGAGCGGGTTCAAGCTTTTCCAGGGCAAATTCGCGAATCGGCACCAGCAGCTCGAAGCGGCCGCCCGCACCGCCGATCACCCAACTGTGCTCGAGCAACTCCTCCAACAGCGCTTCCGGCTCCGGCAGAGCGCTCACCTTTTCCAGCGCCTCCAACGGAAATCCGCCCGAAAACACGGAAAGCTCCAGTAGACAACCCTGCGCATGCTCCGACAACAGCTCCCAAGACCCCTCGAGCGCTTGCCGCAAGCTGTGGTGCCTTTCGGGCCGATCGGTCGATTGGGAAGAAAGTAGTTCTCGACCGCTCTCTAGGCGCTCCAACAGTTGCGCCGGTGACAACAATCGGGCGCGAGCCGCCGCCAGTTCGAGCGCCAACGGAATCCCCGATAAACGCCGAACCAATGCTCCAAGATGGGCATCACCTTCGCCCCAATTCGCGACTCGCCGTTGCGCTCGTTCCAGCAGCAACCGGGTGGCATCCTCCGGGGCTAGAGGCTCCACCGAAAACAGAATTTCCTCCCGCAAACCGAGCGCCACCCGCGATGTCAGGATCAGCCTCAAATCGGGCGCCGCGTCCAACCATCGGCGCAATACCGGCGTAATGTCCAGCACCAGCTGTTCCAGGTTGTCGATCGCCAGCCCAAACGAACCGCGAGACGCCAATACGGCGCCAATTTCGTCGACCCCGGGCGCACCCAGCAGCCCCAGCGAACGGCTCACACGGTTTACCGCTCCTTGAACCTCGCTTTCCTCCGAAAGGTCGACCCACGCAACGGGTTCACCGCGAATGAACTCTGTGGCGAGCGTCGTTTTGCCGATTCCACCGATGCCGATCAGCGTGACCACCCTGGAACGAGCACTCGCTTGTTTCAGCTGGACTAAAGCTCCTTCACGGCCAATCAACTCCACGCGGCGCGCGGGCGGAACCGAGGTGCCCGCTACCGGGAAAAACTGATAGCCCGCCCCCGGCATCGTACGAATGTGCTCCGGTGCACTGGGTTCTCGCTCGATCTGCGCGCGGAGGCGATGCAGGGTCACCTCCAGCGTGCGCGAATACACCTTGGCGGAATACCCCCACACCTTTTCGAGGAGTTCTTCCCTAGAAATGGCGCGGTCCTGGTGCTCCACCAGGAACAGCAACACCGCCGCCTCTTTCGGCGTCAGCGACCCCGCCGTGCCGTCCTCACGCAGCAGGCGACGCGTGCTACTCTCGAACACGCCCGATGAAAGCGGAATGCGACCATTCATGAGCCGACTGTACCACGGGCGGGCAGCCACCGACTGCCGATTCGAGCGGGAAGGTCGTCTGCTCGAAAAAATCGAAGTTCTACGCTAGTTCGCGCTGAGGTCATCACCGGCGTGACCTGGGTCCGATGCAGGATCCCCCCGTCAAACAGCAGCACATCCCCGGGCTCCATCCGAGGGCATCCGCATTCGCCGGGCCACTCCCGTAGGGGATCGCGCAGACCGTTCACCGAAAAGAGTCGCCCAAATCGGTGAATCCGCACCTCCAGGCCCGGCGCATTCCCGCCGCACGGCTCCAGTGGGATCCAGCAGGTGATCATCCTGAGCAACGCCGTAGACGGTGGTTCTTCCTGAACATTGGCGAACGGAAACCCCAAAGCGCCATCCTGATGCCAACCATGCGCGTGATGGAACGGCGGGGCCAACCGCGCCGGAAACTGGCGTCGGATCCAAGCGTGGTCCAGTGCCACCTGAACCGCGCCTCCCAACGAGGTTTCCACCGCGTCCAACACGCCTGAGGTCGCCAAGTGGCCGCGCACCTGCTCCACCGAGGGATCGATCACCTCCAACGCCAAAGAGGACGCTGTGGCCACGTAGCGGGCGCCTGGGGGCAGCCGTGACTGCCACGCCGCTCCCAGGTGGCGCGCCTGTTCCACGGGCTCCAAAAGGGCCACAGCGCGTTCGCGGAGGCCCTCCAAAGCGGGCACGGCGGAGCGCCAAAGCGCCACCCCGACCGCGTTCACCGCAGTCGAGGCTTGTTCTGCGCTTGAAACCTCCGGGATCAGTCCCGTCGGCCCCGACGAACCACCAAGAACATCGGGCCCAGAATCCAGGCCCAGGCGGGGTTTAGTGGAACCGACGAACATCCGAAAGCGCCGGTGCCTTGGTAGGTGCCCGCGCCCAGATCCACGATGGCGCTCACGTCCGGATCGAGAAAGTCGGGAATTCCGTCCTCGTCTTCATCAACGGTGCCCTCTTCGGTGTCCGGAATATCGTCCCCATCGGAATCGGTATCCGTCCAGTTTGGAAGCCCATCGTCATCGACGTCCGTATCGTCAGTGTTTTCCTCGGTGGTGGGAATGCCGTCGTCGTCGTCGTCCGTGTCCAGGTAGTCTGGCGTGCCGTCGTCGTCGGTGTCGTCATCCTCTGAAGTATCGTTCCCGTCGTAGTTTTCGCTGGCGGTAGGAATCGAATCGCCGTCGTCGTCCGTGTCCAGGTAGTCCGGGATGTCGTCCCCATCGCTGTCATCGTTGGAGGAATCGCCATCCTCGTCGATGTCCTCGTCCGCCGTGGGAACCGAATCCCCGTCATCGTCGGTATCCAGGTAGTTCGGAATGTCATCGCCATCCGAATCGTCGTTGTTCGGATCGCCATTTTGGTCAAGATCTTCGTCGAACGTCGACACCGAATCGCCGTCGTCGTCCGTGTCCAGGTAGTTTGGAACGTCATCGCCATCGGTGTCGTCGTTGGTCGGGTCCTCGTCCGCGTCGATGTCTTCGTCGACCGTCGATACCCCGTCGCCGTC
>SYKL01000137.1 GCA_005797785.1 Pseudomonadota bacterium
AAAAACATTCAGAGTTATGCCGCTATGGTGGCGCTTGCTTGCGCAATGATGTGGGTCTAGTTTCGAAGACAGACCCTATTAAGTCACCATCGGCAACCGCGTATTTGTAGGACACGTGCTCCGTGAGCGCGGCTGGATCCTTCAGATCTTCCATTCCTGACAAGTCCGTCTTGCCCAGAGCATCCGAGGAATCCGTGCCATAGTCTTCCGAATTCAACACAATCCCTGGAATATAAAAATCCTCGGGAATCACCACTTCTTCTTCGACTTCCGCTTCACCGATGCGGACCGCCGTCAAACTTGGGCTGTAACTGACATCCGCCTGACCAGGAGAACAGGCCGCTGCGAACGACAAAAGACCGACGATGCCCATAGAGCGGTGCGAATTCATATGGAAAATCCCCATAAAACGAGAACGCGGCCCGGTTAGAAAAACACCGAGGCCGCGGCGCCATATGCCATGCACTGCAACAGCCTGCAACAACTAACGGTGGGGTGCGTAAAAATTCACCCCTGCACGTTGTTACACGCCTATGCCAGGGATCTCAGGAACGCTGGTCGCGACACAATCCGATCGACGTACTCTTTCGCCGTATCTCTGCCCTCGAGCATCCCCATGCGCGCGCCCCAAGCGAGAATGCTGCCATTCAGCAAATCGACGGTGCTGAATGCGTCCCCGAGCAGGTACGGGCCGTTGGCGAGGGTGTTTTCGATCGGGCGGACGAGCTCCTGGAACTTCGCGATCACTGCATCCGCTGCCTCTTGATTGCGGTCTGCCTTACTATGGTTTCGGAAATAGTCGTAGACCGGGACCTCCAAAGTCACCTGAGCGTAAAACGCCCACTGATAGTACAGGCCGCGTTCGATGGAACCAAGCTCAGGAGCCAACTTTCGGTTCGTGAACCGATCGGTCAGATGCAGGCAGATCGCCGAAGACTCGAAAATTGGCGTGTCTCCATCCATGATCGCAGGCAGCTTGCCGAGCGGATGGATGTCGAAGTAGTCATCCTCCTTATGCTCACCCTTCGACATATCCACGGGGACCAATTCGTATGGTGCTTCCAACTCTTCCAGCATCCAACGAACCCGAGAAGCACGCGAAAACTTGTTGTAGTACAGCCGGATCGACATGTTGAACCTCGACGGGGAATGCGATTACTGAAAAAAAAGGCGCCCCGAAGAGCGCCTTCACCAACTGCAGCCTAGATCACTCTGAGCGGGCGCCCATGAGGATCATCACAATGCCGGCCAAGCCACCGACGCCACCGAGCATGCTGCAACAGCAGCATGCGTACCCAGAGTATGCCGAGAGAGCGACGAAATCGTACATCTCCTGGTTCGCCAGCACCCCAGGAACGACAAACGTCAACAAAGCGCCAAACACAAAACAGAGCAGGAACGTAATACATCCGCCGCCCGCCAAGATCCTACCGGTATTGCTTCCACCCTCGGCCATCGCCCCTCCCAAATCTCCGTCGGAGACTACCAGAAACGCAGCATATTCACAAGCCAATCACCTGCACAGATCGCTTACGCTATTCTGACGCGCATGAGCGAAACCGAAAATCCCCTGTTGAGGCTCCTTCGCGGCCGGGCAACCGCCAATAAGGACCTTTCTGTGCACCTTTCCGAAAGAGACGGTGCAAACCTTCATGACAAGATGCGCCAGGCGTATTGGTGGATCACCAACAACGCCATCATCTGTCCCTACTACGACATCCAGTTTGGATCCTCCTCCAAACTTGTGAATTCCGCGAAGGATGAGCTTCTGTTGCACAACGACATGAGCTACTCGAGCTTCGTTTTGATCCCGATGCTCACGCTGTTTACTTGCCGGCGAGCCCTGCTGATCGGCGGCCCCGGCCGCGGAAAGACCACCTCCGCCCTCTTGATGGCGTTGATCAGTGGAATGAGCAAGGAGGAAGTGCGCCGTTACATCGTGCGCGGTCACCCCCAACTCACCGTCGCCGACATGCTCGGTTCACCGCTTCCATCCGACCTGATGAAGGCGGAGGAGATGGCCGAAATCAAAGTCTCGTGGCGCCAGTGGATCTCCGCGCGCGTCAAAATCATCGACGAATACAACCGAATCCCCACCAAGACCCAATCGGCCTTGCTTTCGCTTCTGGCGGAAGGCTACGCGGAAATGCTCGATCAATACGTCTATGCCGGACGTTCCAGCTGGTTTTTGACGGCCAACGACGATGCCGGCGGCGGCACTTTTCAAGTGATCGATGCGCTCAAAGACCGCATCGATGTCGTCGTTCGCGCGGTTCCTTTCAACTCTGGGTTCATCGAGACCCTGCTCCAGCGCATTGAATCTGGGAAACTCCCCGAAGACATGCTGCCCTCGGAGATCGTGTTCACCAAAGATGAGCTCGATGCGATCTATGACGCGATCATCAAGGTCACCGTACCCAAGCCGGTTCTCGATCGGCTCGCCTTTTTCATGGGACAACTTGAGTTTTGCCGCATGGCTTCTCCGCAGTTCGAGTACAAGAGCAAGGACACCCTCAAACTCGCCGGACAGAGCGTTTCCGCGGTGTGCACAGAACAGTGCCCACTCGACAAACGGCAGCATCTCTGCACCCAAACCGAGAATGGTGTATCTGCACGTTCTTTTCAGACCGCCCTCCACTTCGCAAAAGCGTTGGCCTACTTCCGAGGCAATCCCGCCGTCGGAGTCGACGACATCCGTCAAATCGTTCCTTGGGTCCTGCACGAGAAGCTCGTTCCCAACCAACGAAGCGCATTCTTCCAGGCCGAAGACAACAAGACCCTGCTCCAAGATCGGGTCGCCTGGATCCGCAACCTGATGGACATGGCGATGGCTCAGTTCGATCGCCACGAACCCATCCGAAAGGAAGTCACCGCCCACCGCGAAGTATTAGACAAGGGACTTGTCGGTGTGGATCTGCCGACCACGGAACAACGCCTCGGGAAGATCTCCGCCACCATCGCCAACATCATGAAGACTTCCGAGCTCTCTGGACCCGTGTATGAGGAGCTGGTGGTGTTGAAGTCGATGTACAGCCGCTACCAGAACTACGCGACCTGGCTTCGGCAACATCGCAAATGATCGCTGAAAACCTCGCCGAACGCCTGGATCAGGAAGCGCGCCGAACCTGGGTTCGGTGGGATGCTGATCGGTGGCAAGAGATCGTGGAGGGGCCTGCGGCAAATCTCGCGAAAGGCCTCTTCTCCGTTGGGTTTCCAGGAGACGCAGCCGGCGCACTGCTGGAGGCCTATCTCCGTCTCGCCTCCGAGGCGCTCGGGCGAGGTTACCTCATCCCCACCGAAAGCGGCGCTGGAAACTTCATTACGTACGCATGGAATACGCTGCTGCCCCGGGCGCTGCCGGGATCACCGCCCGAACGCGCGGCGGAACACCTCGCTACATGTTGGAACCTCGGAGAAAACCTCGAAAGCTCCCCAGGCTGGTTGCAACGGATCTTTCTGCGAAGTGTCGATCAACTCCAAAGCCTCGATCAACTCCAGAGCCTCGTCCTGGAGGTTTCCAAACAGGTATTAGAACCACCCTCACAAACACTCGACACAGGCAAAAACACGCTGCACCTCATCCCGCTCGCCACGGATGATCGGCTGTTTCTCCCTGGTGAAATTCAATTTGTATCGCCAACGGTGATCTGCGTCTTTGACCGGCTGCGCTCCACCCCCGAACAGCCGATCACCCAAGGCGTATGGCTCGTCGACCCTCCACTTCCTCTCGGCCCCCTTGGCGATCCAGGACCGGCACCACCACGTTCGGGACGCGCCTTCCCTAGTTTCCCCAAAGATCCTCGGATTTCGCCGTTCCATCGGTTCGCGGTCAACGAACACGCCGCCGCCGCCTCCATGACCACCTCCCAATTCGTGGCCGCCCTCATCCCCGAGAAAGCTGGATGACCGAGGTATACGGCCCACCAAACTTCACCGACTGGGTGGACTCCGCCTGGCGCGAAGGGATCGGCGTCTGGGGCGTATCGATCGAACTGACGCCGCCCCTCGCGTGGGACCCAAAGGACAAAGACGCTTTTGGGGGTTCCGAGCCACTCGCGTTTGTGAACATGGAGACGCGACAGGTCGTCGTGAACTACTCGCTTCTTCACGAAATGAACGCTCTCCATTGCCTTCCAGCGGTGTTGGCGCACGAAGTCGGACACCACATTCGTTTTCCGCACACCCTGGGTTTGGCGGCCCGCCTGGAATTGTTGATGGCGAGGATCTTACCCGGCGCACCTCGTATGTTGCTGAATCTGTTCTTCGACCTCCAGGTCAATGAGTACGTTGGCCACACCCACGCCGCGTCCTTACAGGAGGTCTACCGGGCGTTTAGCCGTCGTGCCGCCACCGACTCTCCGATATTCGCGTTCTACCTCGCCATCTATGAGGAACTCTGGGGCCTTCCGCCCGGGGACCTCGGCAAGCACGCACCGTCCCTCACCATGGACGCCACCTACCCGAATTGGGAGATCGAAGCGCGCATGTTCGCGCAGACCTTCTGGTCGCTCCCCGACTCCACGCTTCAATTCATCTATTTCTGTAGCATCATCGCGCGCTACCTGACGGGACATGAAGGAAAGCAGGGAAAAATGCCGATGTCCGGCGACCTGATCCGTCCCACCCCCGATGACTACGCGAACGCCCTCGGCGGCAGCCGCGCCGTCGACAACGCCATCGACGAAGCTACGAAAAAAGGTTGGCTGGATGCCGCCAAATCTGGCGAAATCAAGTCAAAGGACGCTCTCGCCGGCCTCGACCGGGTTCTTTCAGGGATGCCTGGAAACCAAGCCGCGCCCTTTCGCCGCGCAATAGTAAACAAACATTACTATCGGCTGGTGGAGGAACACCTGTTTCGGGTTCCTCCGATGCCGAATCAACGTCCTCCGGACGCCTTTATCCCGTCGACCACCGAAGACTGGGAATGGGGGGACTCCCCCTCGGCCATCGACTGGACCGCCTCGATCCGTGCCGCCGGTGCCATGGCGGCCGCGATGCCGTTGCAGCGCACGCTCCTCCCAGACGAATCGGACAAAAAAGGGCACTGGATGCCCCACATTGAGATCTGGCTCGACACTTCAGGTTCGATGCCGGATCCGCAGACGTCGGTCAATGCCATGACGCTCGCCGCTCAAATCCTCGCCGCGGCGGCGATCCGCAAAGGAGGCCGGGTTCGGGCGGTGATCTACTCTTGGGGAGATCCCCTGATCTCAGACTGGATGCAGGACGAAGCAAAGGCCAGAGACTTCCTCCTAAACTACTCCGGCGGCGGCACCGACTATCCGTTCACGCTGTTCAAGGAGCACTCGCTCGAACGAAAAGACACCATCCACGTGGTGATCTCCGACAGCGACTACCTGTACAACACCAAAGAAAACAAGAACTACCATTGGTTCATGGACGCACTGGATCGCACCGAAATGTACATCGCTCTACTGCAATCCGCCGATGGCTACACCCAAACCGCGCTCAAAAAAGCCCTGGAACACCCCAAGTTTCGACTCATCCTCGTGCCGAACTTCACCGCGTTCGCAAAAACCGCCAGCGACCTTGCCGATACCCTGTTCGGAGTTCGCCGATGAACATCAAAGCCCTTCTCGCGGAGATCGCCGCAGCCCCGCCTTATGCCGGCCTCGATCGGGCCATTGCGGTCGCCATCCTCAACGATCTGTTTCGAAAGGCGGGAGGAACTCCGCTCCCCGATCCCGCCTGGGACACCCAATGGCGGGCGATCCACGCGGTGCTCGCGCACTGGGCTTCCACCACCCGTTTCGGGGAGTCGACCGTCCAGCAGTTGCGGCGCACCCAAAAACCCGAAGCAGGGTACCGCGCCTTCAATGAAGCGGTAGAAGCCCTGAACGAAGAGTTGATCCTCTCGAATGCCTTTCGGCGCGAAGAGATCCTCCGGCATTGGGCGGCGGCTTGGGGCCTCGCCATCGAGGGTGAAACCCCCGCCGAGTCCAAGAAACGCCTCGAAACCCTCGACTACCGGCGCACTCTCAAGGAGTTTGCGCGCGCCGAGGAGAGCAGGAAGTCCGAAGAGGCTGCCCGCCTCGCGGCACTCGCCGCCGCACAAGCCGCCGAAGAGGCCGCTCGCGGTTGGCGTGAATAGTCAAGTGGTTGACGAGTTGGACATCGTTCCGGAGGTCCGCCACACCGACCCCGAACGGCTTCGGTGGCTCGTCCCCGAGGTAAGTGCCGCCACCGATCGGCTGCTGTCGTTTCAGCCGACCGATGAGCGCGCCGCCACCGCCTCCATCGCCCAACATTTCGCCTCCCTCCGAAAGGCTCTATGGACCTCCCCTCACATGATCTCACGCTTGCGGGCGTGTGGCCTGTCTCCCGACGATCTCCAAGGTCCCGACGATCTCCACCACTTTCCCACCTTGTCCCGCACCGAATGGGGGAACGCGTGGCGGGACCTGCCCATCCATCCGCCCGAACCCCTCTGGGTTGCCGTTCCGTCCTCGGGAAGCACGGGAGCACCCGTTCAGGTCGTCAAGAGCGCTTTCGATCAGGTCCACATGTGGGCCGTTCTCGATTTTCTTATTGTGAGACGCCAACTCACGCGATCTACTCAAGTCGCACTCCTGTGTACGTTGCCGAGCGGAATGGAATACGACGCTGCCTTGCCCATGTTTCACGAAGGGCACCTCCACCGCATCTCCACCCAACGCGCCCGCCCCTGGGAACGCTTGGCCGCCCTCCCAAACCCGATCCTGTTCACCGATCCTGCGGGACTGCACTGGTTATTGGCGCAATCCCCCCTTCGGCCAACGTTGGTTTTGAGCTCGGCCTCCCACCTGAGTCCGAGCGTTCGTCAAGCGTCCGAAGCTCATTTTCAGTGCCCGGTGGTCGACTACTACGCCACCACCGAGGTGGGCGCGATCGCGGCGACCTGCGGAGAGCAACGCTTGCACGTGCTTGCTCCCGAAGTGTTTGTGGAGTCCATCGAGGGCGAACTGGTCGTGAGTCGGCTTCGATCCTCCGCGATCCCCATCTTGCGTTATCGCACCGGAGACTCGGGCCGCGTCGCCTGGATCTCCTGCCGCTGTGGCCAAAACGGTTGGGTGATCGCGGATTTCTCCGGTCGCCATGCTTGCTGGTTCACCAACCCGGCGGGAGCTCAGATCGACGCCTGGCAACTCGCCTGGCTGTTCAAACACCACGCGCTGACGGATTTCCGCGTCACCCAAGATTCGACTAGTCAATTTACCATTGAGCTGGTCGGCACCGCCAAACCCAATCTCCAAGAACACCTCTATGAAGCGCTCTTTCGGATGGGCTGGGTTTCACCGAGTCTGTCGTTCCACACCTGTGAAGCGATCCCAAGATCGGGGAGCAAGGCTTCGCCGTTCCGAACGATGGTCAGCCCCCCGTCCCCTTGAACTTGTCTTCTTCGTCACGAAACAGGAAGTTAAACGTCGTCAAGGAGCCATAGCATCGGGTGATGTAGGCCTGATATTCCACCCGCGCTTCGTCCGTCAACGACTCGTCGTTGTTGATCTTCTGCTCCAGCACCCGGAGTTTCTCCCGGATGGAGGTCATCTTTCGAAACAAGATGGGAACGGGGATCTCTTTGACCACCTTGCCTTCGGAATCGCGAAACGCGATCGCTCCCTGCACCATTCTCCGGTGTAAGGCCACATCTCCGCCGCCCGCTTCATCGGCCAACGCCTGTTTGACAGCGTCCACCACCAATTCGTAGATCTGTTCGGTGTCCATCGCCCCTCCGCAGTTCAGCGTCGGCGGCGAGAATACGCGGAAACGATCGCCAAGAGAAGCCCTGAAGCCCAGGTGGCGGGAACTCCCGGCGTAGCGCAACCGCAACCGGCAAAACCACCGGTCAGATCTTCCTCATCCCAACGAACGGGGTCCTCTACGGCAGAGTCGGACGTGTCCGAGGTATCTGACGTATCGGCAGTGTCCGAAGTGTCCGAGGTATCTGACGTATCGGCGGTGTCCGAAGTGTCCGAAGTATCCGAAGTATCCGAAGTATCCGAAGTATCCCCGGTGTCGGTACCATCGCCGTCCTGGCCGTCGCAATCCTCATCGATGCCGTTGCCAAAATCGTCGTCCGCGCCGGGATGTATCGACGCATTCCAGTCATCGCAATCCTCGTCCGCCGGCCAATTGTCGCCGTCCGCATCGTCGTCTTCACCGTCGAGGATGCTGTCGTCGTCGAGATCGCGCAGCAGTACCTGCAGCTCATCAAATCCGCATTGGGCCTGCGAATTACCGCTGTTGTAGCAATACACCCCGACCGTACCGTGATCGTGATCCTCGTCCGTTACGGACAGCATGAGATCGGAGGGCTCGACCCCGGTGAGGCCCGTCACGTCATAATAGACGTCGATCTCCGAACCAAATGCGTCGATGAGCATGCGACGCCGCTCCGGCACATCGGACAGCGGAAGCTCCGCAACCCCGATCTCCGTCGCGAAGCCGTCCACCACAGAATAAAGGTGTAGGGACCAGTCTGCGCTGGTGGCATCGCCTCCCTCCCCTTCAGCAGGGTACCGCGCCGCCGAAAAGCCCTGCATCTCCTGCCCAACTACAAACGCCAGATAAAAGTTGGACGCATCGGTATACCGAAAGACGACTCCAAACGCATCATTTTCCACGGCGATGGTGTCCGTCGCGAACCTAAAATCGCCCCACTCGTGCCCCGATAAGGTCAAGTGGTTGTCGATCGGGCCGCCCTCACCCCAGGTTCCATCGCCGTCATCGGTCTGCGCGTACACATAGTCACGGTCCGCCGCCGACCAGGGATCGTCGGAATACCCGCTCACCCAACCGTCCGTACCCGAGAAATCCGACTGATTGTACGTACCAAAATCCACGTACAGATCGTCAAGCCATCCGGCCTGCGCCGTTTCCGCCCCACACAACCACGCACCGATCCAGAGTATTCGCATGCCGCCTAGTGTAGCGGATCCCGAGGCGTGTGGGGAAAAACCCAGCGCCGTTGACGCCGACGGCCGCCCATTGTACGTCCAGAAACCGGAGGCAACGTGGGCGATCTCGTTCTGGCCATTGATCAAGGTACCACAGGAAGCACGGCGCTTCTCATCGACCCGCAATTGCGGGTGTTGGCGTCGCACAATGTGGAGTTCCCCAACCACTACCCCGCACCCGGTCATGTCGAGCATGACATCGAGGAAATCTGGACTTCGGTCCAGACCGCGATCCGCGGCGCCCTCCAAAAGGCGGGCGTACCGGCCACGCGCATCGCTGCCATCGGCATCACCAACCAGCGAGAAACCTCGCTGCTGTGGGACAAAAGCTCAGGTAGGCCCATACACCGAGCGTTGGTCTGGCAGGACCGCCGCACCGCCGATGCCTGCGCAGCGCTGCGCGAAGCGGGCCACGAACCTCTGTTCAAACAAAAAACAGGCCTGGTGCTCGATCCGTACTTCTCCGGCACCAAGGCGCGCTGGATGCTCGATCATGTGGACGGCGCCCGACAACGCGCCGAAGCGGGCCAGCTCGCCTTCGGAACGATCGATACCTGGCTTTGTTGGCGGATGACCGGGGAACACGTCACCGATCCGAGCAATGCCTCCCGGACCCTGATGTACGATCTCCATCGCCAGGAATGGTCGGACGAACTTCTACATCTGCTCGGTGTACCGAGAGCCGTACTCCCCCGAATTGGCGCCAGTTCGGAGGTGTATGGCCACACCCGAGGGCTCGGCCTCCTGCCCGACGGCATCCCCGTCGCCGGATTGATCGGCGATCAACAGGGCGCTTTGTTCGGTCAGGCCTGCTTCAACAAGGGCATGGCGAAGTGCACCTACGGTACAGGGGCATTCATCCTCATGAACACGGGCACCACCCCGAAAACCAGCCAACACGGCATGCTCACCACCGTCGCTTGGAAATTGGGCGGCGACACCACCTATGCCCTCGAAGGATCCGCTTTTGTGGCCGGTCAAGCCGTACAATGGTTGCGCGATGGCCTCGGGCTGATCGGTTCCGCCGCCGACATCGAAGCCCTGGCGATGTCGGTGCCGGACTCAGGCGGCGTCGTATTTGTGCCTGCCATGGCCGGACTTGGCGCGCCGCACTGGCGCCCACACGCACGCGGGATCGTGCGCGGTATCACCGGCGGTACCACCAAGGCACACTTGGCGCGCGCCTGCCTCGATGGGATCGTACTTCAAATGGTCGATATCCTGGAGGCCATGTCCGCGGATCTCGGGGCTCCGCTGGCCGAACTTAGGGTCGATGGCGGAGCCTCGGCAAACAACCTTCTCATGCAGCGGCAGGCGGATCTCTTGGGCGTTCGCTGCGTCCGGCCGAAAGAGCGGGAAACCACCGGGCTCGGCAGCGCCCTACTCGCCGGTTTGGCCGTTGGGATCTGGGGTTCCATGGACGAGGTCGCACAGGCATGGTCTGAAGATCGCGCGTTCTCTCCGGCCGGCGATCCGAAGGAGATCGCTCACACCCGCGACCTCTGGAAACAGGCCGTCGAACGCGCGTAGCTCCGCCGGTTGAATCCGCGGCCGCGCCTCTCGTCTAAGGGCGGGCCAGAGAGTCCCTCTGCAACGCGATCATGACCTCTATTGCTCGACAATCTCGAACTGTACCCGCCGATTCTTCGCGCGGGCGGCCTCCGAGTCGCCAAACGCGAGCGGCCGGGTCGCCCCATATCCCTGTGCAAACAAGCGTTCTGGCGCCACTCCCCGCGCGACCAGCGCCTTGAACACCTCTTCAGCGCGCGCCTGCGACAGCACCAAGTTCACCTCGACCGTACCGACATTGTCCGTATGTCCCTGCACTTCCACCCGCAGGATCTCGGGATGGCCGATCAAGGTCGCGGCCACCTCGTCGAGGATCGCCGCCGCGCCGGGCAACAAGGTCGCCTCGTTGAACTCAAACTGAACTTGGTCGCGGATCACCACCTGTTCCTCGGTGACCTCTGTTTTCGCCGGCGTTAGCACCAGTTTCACGACGGGGGCCGAGCCATCGGTGGTTACAACCACCTCTTTTCGACCCATCCCATGCTCTCCCGTGGAGGCCAACACCTGCCAAACTCCGGGTCGAATCGTGAAAGTCTCGGTTCCATCGGTGCCAATCCGTTTTGGTGCGACCGTTTCTGGCCCCTCAAAACGAACCTCAGCGTCCAACTGTTGGCCTTTTTCATCCACAACATCCACCCGGACCGACTGCGGAACCCAATCGAGCACCGCAATCCGCTCTTCTTGGCCGATGTCGAGCTCCAGATGATCGGATTTCCATGGCTTGAAGCCGTTGGCTTCCACCACCGCGGCCACCGTTCCAGGTTCCAAGCCCTCTACCAGCAGGCTCCCGCCCGTCCCGGTGCGACCACGAGATTCTCCGCCGATCAGCACTTCCGCGTTGGACACGGGTTCCCCGTCGCGATCCCGCACTCGCACCAGCAGGTCGGCCACATCCGGCTTCGGAGGCGCCATGTCCACCACCACAGAGGTTACGCCTTTGCCGTTATTGGGGATGGAAATCGTCTTTTGCGCGATTCCAAATCCGGGGGCCGTTACCACAACCTGCCAATCCCCAGGTGACAACTGGAACAATCGCTGGCCCGACGCATCCAACGGCGTGGCCGGAACCGAGGTCTCGCCCGAAATGCGCACCACTGCACCGTTGACCGGTCCCGCTGCCGATCGCGCGGAGATTCGAGCCACTCCCGGAGCCCAATCCAATCGAACCGACGACTCCTGAGCACCGGACTTAAGTTTCAAATCCAACTTCTTGGTCACCATCAACGGCGCAGTGATCTCGACCTCTCGGGTGCCCGCGTCCAAGTCCTCCAGCATCAACGATCCACCGGTCGTACTTCCAAACTCTTCGCCATCGAGAACCACCGTGGCACCGGAAATGGGGTGCCCGTCCGGATCTACCACTTTCAAACTAAGATCCGCTTCGCCACCTTCGGGCGGCGCCATGACCACATCCACACTCACCAAAGAGGAGGAATTGGAGGGCACCTGTACCTTCCTCTGCTGCAATCCAAACTGCGGCGAGGCAACCACCACACTCCACCCGCCTTCTGGCAAATGCCCGAACTCTTCACCATCTGCGCCCAAAATCAAGGGCTCCATCGGCTGCGCCCCAAGGAACCGTGCTGTGGCGTCGCTCACGGCGCGGTTTTCCGTGCGGGCGGAAATCCGCACCGTTCCAGGTTCCCAGGCCACGGGGAGCATGGCTTCTTGGGTCCCTTCCACCAAATCGATCTCTACCGATGAACCTTCCCGGAGGTTATCCCCTTCGATCTCCAGCTTTCGAACACCGAGATCGAGATCTTGCAGTTTCACGGTACCACCGGTGGAGGTGTATCCGTACGACTTCCCATCCAACCGCACTTCTGCGCCATTGACGACCAAGCCGTCCACGTCGACAACCCGCACTTCCAACTCGGCGAGGCCTTCTTCTGTGCTTTGAAGGATGGCTTCGACCACAATCATTCCGGTGTCGTCCTCAGGAACGACCACATCGCGCTGTTGCAGGCCATAGGTGCTGCTCGAAATAAGTACCTGCCAACTCCCAGGACGCAAGCCGAAAACTCGCTCGCCCGAGGGCCCGATCTCCTGCGGTTGCAGGCGGGAGGGCCCATCGAAACGGACACGCGCGTCCGGCACAACCCGTCCATCGGGGCCGCGAACTACCACTTTCACCGAGCCCGACGAACGTTGCATCAAAACCGGCGCCGCCACGGGCGTATCGTTGGACTGTAGATCCGCCAGAACGGCCGTCTGGAACCCATTGGCCGTGATCTCCACGGCTTGGGATCCCTCCGCCAAACCTTCGATTTCAAGGGTTCCACCGGTCGCAGTGGTGCCAACAGGTCGACCGTTGACCAACACCCGGGCCCCTTCCAACGGTCGGCCATCCACATCGAGAGGCACCAACGCGACCCGCCCGTCGCCCAAATCGGGCGCCAGCAATGCCTCGAATTCGATCTCGGGGCGGCGAGGCTCAACCACAATTTCGCGAACCTGCCGGCCGTATCCTGGCCCCTCCACAGCCACACGCCAGGTGCCGGGAGGCAGGTCCATCGCCACCAACCCATCGGGCCCAACCACCGGAGCGGGGACTTCCGACGGCCCTTCGACCGTCACCACGGCAGCTACGGGCTCGCCCTGCTGATCGCGGATCGACAATGTAACCGGAGTGGGAGGCCACTGCAGCGCAACCGAAATCGGCCCTGGAACGGGCTGTTTCAGTGTGGTGGAAAGGTACCCTTCGGCCTCCACCACCAAATCCCGTCGCTTGGGCAATTTCTGCAGCGTCAACACGCCCGCCGCGTCCGTATTCCCTAGAACGGCATCCCCAGCGCGAACCACTGCTCCGGAGATCGGTTCTCCATTGGCGTTGGTCACCGTCACCGCCGTAATCAACACAGGATCGACCGGATCCAAACCCCTGTTCTTCTTCCGCGGCGTAAACGAAACACCTGCGTAGGCGCGCGCAGCTGCCGCGCCGATCACCGCTTTGGGCGACACATTTCGACCGTAGCCGGCGACCCACGAAAAACCGTTGGGCAGCTGACCGCGGTGCGACAAAAACAACTCTACCACCGGGCTAAGTTGCTGATCGTCTCCGCCATCTACCGGCACACCCAAAAAATCCTTGTCGAACCTTGTTTCAAACGAGAAACCGATCGGCTCGATCGGCTGCCATCCGACCGCAACCCCAGCGTTAATTGCGGGGTGCGACCGAATGTTCAATAGCTCTGCAGTGGTGGTCTGGTCGTCCCAACCGCGCCATGCAAACCCAACATTCCCTGACACCGCCACCGGCCCCGCCCCGTACCCACCGGCCACCTTCAAACCGCCAGAAACCGTCGGATTGCTCAAAGCCACAGCACCGACCGAACTTTCCTGAGCCCCGATCGGGACCGCAAACGATGGTATTGCCGAAAGCCCGAATCCTTCGCCCGATGCACCGGGTAGCACAATGCCCACCGGCACATGAATCGACGGGTCCCCCAACAGGGGCCCCACCGGCTCGCTGACACCGGGCTCGTTTTCCGTGGTGTGAAACAGAAAGATCGGCCAGTCCAGCGCCACTGCAAGTCGTGGAAGGATCACATACGACGCCTGAACATTGGTGGTCACCAGGTTGTCCAGTTCGCGGAAGTACTGACACCGTGCAGCACCCGACTCCGAACACGCCCCAGACGCCTCTTCCACGGTTCGGGACAGCAGCCCTCGACCGTATTCGAACGTGAGTCCGCCAACAAAGGTCCCTTTTTCCAAGTAGTCCGGACGCCAAACATGGATCGGATCCAGGGGCCCCACTTGGCCGGGGACCGGGGACGAACCATGGGCGTCTAACCCAGAGTTTCGACCAGGGTCCTCCGCCCAACTCAACGTCGGGAGCACCAGACCCACGAGCCCCAGCACACTTGATCGAACGCGGTTTTTCACCCGGATTCCACTCCAAGCTGCAGTGTAGAGGGAAGTCATCACTGCGAACAGCCCCGCCGATTCATCCGCCTCATACGGATGCTTTGAAGGAGCGCCGCAATCAGCGCCCCAATCCCGACGGGGCTTGCACCGTGGCTGCAACTCGCTGGCACCAACCCCACCACCGCATCCACGCCGTCGCAATTGTTGTCGCCATCGTTCCAGTTTTCACTTTGTTGCGGATGGATATCGGCATTGCCGTCATCGCAGTCTCCACTCGACGCCACAAAACCGGATGGCGGCTCGCATCCTATGACCGCCTCATCGGTATCGCCTCCCACCCCGTCACCATCCTGGTCGGGAAACCAAACCAGCTGTGGATCCTCGTCCAGAAGCTCGTCGCAATCCTCATTTCCATATCCACAGGGATCGCTGGACACGCCCGGATGGGTGCCCGCACTCGCATCGTCGCAATCGTCCGGATTGAGTACGTAGCCCTCGGAGGATCACAATCCTCCACCGCATGCGCCGGGTCTCCGAAATCGTCGCCATCGGCATCCAAATAGTAGGTGTTGATCTCCTCCGTCTCGCCGTCGCAATCGTTGTCGATCCCATCGCAAAGCTCGATCGCATCTGGATATACCGTGGGATCCGTCTCATCGCAGTCGACTTGCCAGTCGACGCCGTCCCCATCCTGATCCGCAAACTCACCCCCGAACGCCCCCAAATCCGAGGGGTCATCGTTCGCGTCCAGCCAATTTTCGGGATCGCCCGCTCCGATCGCCAACGAGTCCTCCGAGAGGTGAAAGTCGGCACTCGGCGGGTAGTTCGTCAGCGTCTCGTCCCCCTCGTAAAAATGCGCCGGATCGAGCGCGACCTCTGGTAGCTCCGACCAGGGGTTAAAATTGGTCGCATTCTCACCCAAGGAGGACTCGGCTTGATACCAGTTGTTGTAGTGCACCGAAGCGGTGTCGGATCCGAGCACCCCCGACGTCGTCAGCACTGAGGGTGAGGAGTACGCGAGAATGTTGTTCACGAACGTGAACACTGTGCCCGCGGACAGCCAAAGCGGGCTATCCACATCGATCATCGTGTTGTTGACCCAGTACACATCGGGGGGTTCGTAGCCGGTACGCACGAGCATGCCCCCGCCATTCAGTTGGTCAACCGAGTTGACGAATACACTGTTGCGCACCATCAGCGTCTTGTCGGGCGCCTCATCACACCAGAAGGCGCCGCCCCCCTCTGACGCGTCCGATGCGAGAAATTCGCTGCGCAGCACCACCGCGCTGATGCCCCCCAGCGCAAACACCCCTCCCCGGTAAGCCTCATGATAGGCGAACTTCGACTCGGTCACCTGCAATTCGCCCACGGTATCATCGGGCGAGAGAATCACGCCCAATTCCGTGTTTTCCGGCGACCCAGAATACTCCCCAAAGTACGCAAATCCGCCGTTCCGAGCGGAGTTTTGCCACGCCACCAGCCCAGACAGGTCGACTTGTGGGGCCCCCGGAAACACAGCCACCAACGCCCCACCACGGCCCTGGGCGCCCCAGGTGGAGTTCTGATAAACCTCGGTGTTCAAAATCTGTACATGAGGAATCGAAACGAGATGGATCGCTCCGCCGCCCCTTTCTGCGGTGTTTTGATGAAACTTGCTGTCGGCAATCTGGACATACGAACTGTATTCTTCCGTGAGGTCCAGCGCCTCGATCGCCCCACCCCAACCACCGACCTCATCGCCACCCGTCAACACACCGTCGGCCATCTCTAGCTGAAAAGAGCTGTTCGCCACCCTCAATAGGGGATCCGCCGAGGCGGCACTCGACACCCGTTTCCAGTAGATGGACCCGCCACTCCAGGCCAAATGGTTTTCAAACGCGCAATGGTCGATCTGAAGCGAGCTATCGATCGCATAGATCGCTCCCCCCTTTTCGACACTCGTCACCGAATCTTTGCCCAGGAAGGCCGCACCGTTGATCCGCACGTCACTGTTCAAAGCCCAAATGTCTCCGCCGTGGGTTCCCCCAGACCCCTCGAAGAGCACCTCGGCCTCGTCGCCGCCGTCCACCACCAGCAGCGAATTCGATACCCCGATCGCCCCCACAGCATCATTTTCAAACCGCGATGCCCCGGTGATGTTCAAGAACCCACCGGTCACCCAGACCGGCCGACGAAGTTCAAATGCGGAAAATGTGCCATCGTCGACCGAAACCAAGGCGCTCGACCTTACCAATAGGCCTACTCCCGCACCCGCAACCGCGGTTTCAAACACAGGGTTCGATAGAATCACCTCAGTGCGCGCACCGTGAACGCACAAGCCAGGGAGGTGTGGATCCATCACTCCCCATTCCTCGTCCGTCGAAAAACAGTCGGTATCGCTCAGCATGAGAGATGGTTTAAACGTCACATTACGTAGTTCGACGGTGCCATCGCTGACGATCACCGGCTCCAACGTTCGGCCATTGCCCTCGATCACCACATTGCCAGTGATCCGCGCCGCTTCGTCGGCAGGCACATAGTTGCTCGCCAGCGAAATGGTCACATCGCCCTGGCCTTCACCCGCATTCAACGCTGCAGCCAGCGTTTCGTACGTCAGGTCGGGACCGACCACCAACTCCGTGCCCCACGCGGATGCAAACCAGAGAATCATCCGCAGACCCCCACCCCCTCATCATCCTCCAAACGCGAGCGCCGCGTCAACGGGAGATCGCGTTTGTGGCGATCGAGCATTGATCGAAATCCGACCTCCACCTTTCCGCAACAATTTCATTGTCGGCCTCCTGCTGCTACAGTGATCGCGGAGGCGGTGTGCTCAATCCGGGCGACCTGATCGACATCTGGGTCGTTGAAAAGGCCCTTGGTAGCGGAGGTATGGGATCGGTGTACCGATGCCACAACCGCAACGCCACGCGTATTCTCGCCGCGATCAAGACGCTGGATATCGGGTTCGGCAAATCAAAAGGCGCAGAGGAACGCTTTATTCGAGAAGCGGAAATCCTGTTCCAGCTCGATCATCCCAACATCGTCAAGGTGCGCAACGTTCGCACCGAAACCGCACCGCCCTACTTGGAAATGGAGTTTGTCGAGGGAGAAAGCCTCGACCGCCGGCTAGAGTCCGGAGCATTCCCCGTCGAGTCCGCCTTCGAGGTGATGATCCAGTTGGCCGACGCCGTTGCGTATCTGCACGACAAGAACATTCGGCACCGTGACATCAAGCCTGCCAATGTTCTCATGCGCTCCGATGGTCGACTGAAGCTGGTGGACTTCGGGCTTGCTATGGAGGCTGATGCCAGCCGATTGACCCAAGCGGGCATGACCTTCGGCACGGTATCCTACGCCCCGCCCGAGTGGATCGCACCGGACACCATGGATCCCGTCCGTTGGGATGTGTATGCTACCGGGGTAGTTTTTTGGGAAGTCTTGACAGGTCAAGTGGCGTTCCCTGTGTCCAACAACGGCAGCGCGCGACAACAAGCCTTGTCCGTGATTCTGCAAAAACAAAACCACGAACCGTTAGATCCAGGCCCCGCCTACCACGAACCCCTCCGGCATCTCATCCGCGAAATGACCACGTCCAATCCGGAGCGTCGCTTGGACAGCGTGGCCACCGCCGCAAGTCGACTTCGCGGAATGGAGCGCACCCTCGCCGGGCCACACGGCCAAACCCCCACACCTTCCCGAGGTTCGCAGCTCGCCCAAGGGCGCAACAGCGAACACACCTGGATGGACGCCACCCCTGCGCCACCCAGTGGTCGCGGGGCGGTGGCGGGCGCAGTCTCCCCACTCCAACGCGCAACTCCGCAACCGGCGCCTGCTCCGGCTCGCCCTAGCCCGGCCGCTCAGGCCGAGACGCTCCGACCGACGAGCATGCCCAGCCTCGACGTCGAGCCACGGTCGCGGTGGCCATGGTTTGCGGCCGGCGGTGTGTTGCTCCTCGCCGTCGGATTTGGCATTGCCACCCTCGCCACCGGAGGCGCCGCGGTTCTCTGGATGCAAAGTGCGGACGGACCACGAGAAACCGAGCTCGCTCTCACCGGACTCCCCGCAGACCTGGAGACCGGGGTCTGGATCGACGGCAAGTCCGTCAAACCCTCGACCCCAGGCGTATTCCCCGTAGGCTCATTGCCGCCAGGCGAATATCCCGTTCGAATCGTGGTCGGCGAAGGATGTGCTGCCGCCTGCGAAACCGAATGCCCTGCTTGGTGTGGGGATACCACCTGCAGCATCACCGTTGAGCCCGGCGAAGGTGTCCAGACGGTCCGGCAAGCCGTGGAAGCCCCCACGGCGCGCACCGTCGAGTTCACAGCCAAGGTGCCTGAAAATATAGATTGGACCCTATTCATCGGAGATCTATCGTTTCCGGTGCACGGTCCAAAAGGTCAAGTCACTTTACTACCAGGCCGGCACACCGTGCAGGCGACCCACAATGGTGAACCCGCGCGATCCGTGGAACTCGTCGTGCCTTGGGGCACCGGAACCTACGTTACCACGCTCGATTACGAGGTCGTGGCGCCAGTCGTCGCCCCGCCGCCCGTCGTCGACCCACCGAAAATCAAGCCAGATCCTAAAACCCCACCCGAAGAAGTCGACCCGAATCCGCCCACCAGCGGCGGACCAGGCAAATTGGTAACGGTCAAGGAGTTCGCTCGGTGGCTCTCCGCCCACCCCGAATGGCAGCGCGACGCCGCCATCGCCGCGGAAAAGGCCGACGCCGCATATCTGGAAGGTTGGGACGGCGCCAACCCACCCGCTGGCGTAAAAGGTCCTGTCGTCGGCGTCAATTGGATCGTCGCCAACATCTACTGCCGGGACCGCGACGGGCTCGCCCCCGTCGACGCCGAGCCCCAAAAGTGGTCGGAAGTGGGCTCTGCCCCGTCGTTCGAGCTGCGTGTGGCGGGTAAGAAACCGGTCCTTTTGTCGGGAATGGGCGAGCTCCCTCCCTTCTCCCGAAAAGACACGATCCCGGGCGGCGGCCTCCGCTGCGCCCGGTAGCTACCACAAACACTCAGCGTCGACTCCTTCGCCGATCGGCCGAAACCAAACCAACTTCCCGATCCACCCAGGACCCGCCGCTAACACCGGATCATCGCCCACCCGCGGCACCACCATCCGCTGCCCAGCGCGCACATAGGTCACCGAAGCGTCTGGATATGCCTGGATTTCACGAAGGAAATCCAACCAGGTCAGCTGACGACCGCGATCCACGGTCATCGAAGCGATGGCTGGCTCCGAAGTGCTTTCGATCGTTACACGATCGGCTTGCCAACCCCACAAATCCAAGCTCGGCGGCAGGAACCAATGATTGGAATGATCGGACTCGAGCCTCAGGTTGGCGTACATCTGCCAAGAGTTTCGGTTCTTCCAACCTAATATCGGAGCCGTCCCGTTCAGCAGTACCAACGCCAACAGCAACCACGACCGCTGCGACACCACGGACGCCCGAACCACCACCCCCCAAGCACCCATCGCCCAAAAGATCACAAACGACGTCGCAAACCCGATCCACAGCGACCAACGCAGCACCTTAAAGGCGAAGGAAGCCCCACCAAACCAACTTACGGCTAGCAACCCCAACCATACGAGCAACCACCCACGACCAAACAGCTGTCCGAGCAATGGCGATCTCGAAACCGCACGTTCTCCAACCTCTTCCGGCGTGAGCAGCCACAGCCAAGCGAACATCACCGTCGAAAAGTTCAGAAAGTGCCGCCAACTGTCCAAGCCTAAAAGGAGGTGAAACACCAAAAATCCGAAGATGGTGACCAGGCGCGTTCGTCGCCACACCAACAGGAACGGCGCCACCAACTCAACAAAGTACGTGGTCCCCAGCACCAAATAATGAATCCAGAGTCCCTTCGGGAGCCACGCCCACGTGTCGGCCAAGCGCATCCAATACGCCGAACCGCAACTGATCGTCGGATCGGCAAACCCGGTGTTCATCTTCCAGATTCCGGTAAACAGGTAGAACACCGCAATGCCGACCGCTAAACGATCGCGATCTTTTCCCCCTCCGACGAGGAAAGTCAGCGCTCCAGCGCCTACCAACAGCCAATGGTTGGGCACCGCCGGCAGGCCGATCGCGACGTCCACCAATTGGCATCCGCACAACAACAGAAACAGGCGTCGATCATCCGGTTTTGCCAACACCGCCAACGCGGCCAAGGTGTAGGCGACGGCCCCCCAACGGACCGGCTCCCAGGCCGAATGCATCAAGTTCCCGTATTCCGTCCGAAACAACGCAGCGAGCGCCCACAATACCGCAAAAATAGTAAAGTGCTTGTCTTCTTTCATGTTTCCGATCTCCGCAACTGCGCGAACACCCAACGCAAGAATCGAAAGGGCTTTTCCGCTTCTTGCGGAAGAAACCGAACATCCATCTCCCACGCACCCTCTTTCTCGCGGAGAGCGAACCGTTTCGGGCTCCCTGCAACCAACGCCTTCAATGTCGCGACTGGAACATTGGCGGAACCGTGCCACTGCAGGAGAACGCGGACTTTCAGCCACTGGCAACGGATGATCCCCGCGTCGCGGCACAGCACTCGGGTGCGAGCCATGCCGGCGAGGTTCGCCACCTCTTCCGGAAGTTCACCAAAACGAACCTCCATTTCCGACACCCAGTCATCGACCTCCGGTTCGGTCAAGCTGCTTGACAATCTCCGGTACCAGCCCAAGCGCTCGGCCACATCCGGAAACATCGACTCCGAAAGGAACGCTTTGACTGGGACTTCCACCTCAGGATCGATCCGCTGCCGCTCCATATCGCCGCGAGCTTCGTGTACGGCCGCTTCGAGCAGCTCCACCCAGGTGTCGTAGCCCACCGCATCGATATGGCCGCTTTGAGAGTCTCCAAGGAGGTTTCCGGCACCGCGCATCTCAAGATCCGCCATCGCGATCCGGAATCCCGCACCCAGATCGGCGTTTTCCACCAGCGTGCGAATTCGGCGCTTAGCCTCCGGGTTGAGCCCCTCCGGAACCAGCAGAATGCAATTTCCTCGGGTGCTTCCACGTCCCACCCGCCCACGCAATTGGTACAACTGCGCTAGGCCAAACCGCTCCGCCCGGTTCACGAACATCGTGTTCACATTGGGCAAATCCACGCCGCTTTCGATGATCGCGCTCGCGACCAATACATCGATTTTTCGGTCGATGAAGTCGATCAGTACCTCTTCGAGATCTTCGGGTTCCATCTGGCCGTGAGCGACCGCATACCGAGCTTCGGGCACCCATTCCGCGAGCTGATGCGCGAT
>SYKL01000138.1 GCA_005797785.1 Pseudomonadota bacterium
CTGAAAGGGCGTCGACAATATCGTTTTTGCACCTTTTTCCGCCACCTTGCGCTCAATCGTCTCCAAATCGTCCCAGTACAGCGTGCGCCAACCATCGCCGTTTCGTTCGTCCGGTCGCCGTAAAAAGTCCGTTCCCTCGGGATACCAGTCGGCACCTCCCTCCGAATACAGCACCAACGTACGCGCACCGGTCGCTTCGACCAGATCTGCCAAAAACGCGGCCGGATTGTCGCCGTTTTCGGCCACACTCAGCCATTCCTCTGCCGGGCGGAGCAAGAACTCAAAGCCGTACTCGATCGGCGATCCACGTTCCTGTCTGCGCGTCGCAAACACAAGGTCTATCGGGCCGAGTTTTTCCTGAACGGTCCGCGAGACGTTTGACGCAACCCAGGAATTTCCGTGGCGGTCGGTGCCGCTGTCGACGTGCACCAAGGCGGAGCGCTCCGCGTGGGTCAAAACGTAGGTGTTACCGGTCCAGCCAATGTGTTCGGGGTCCTCGCCAAAAAACGGAAAGGCCGTCACTTGGCCGGAAGCGCCGAATGTGACGCTAGCGCCATGCGGTAGCTCCACCACGGTGCTGAACCCGAGCATACGAAGCAAGGGCTCGATCCGGGGCTGCACCTCCTCGCCTGCTGGACTCGGGATGTAGACAGGAATGGCTTTGGGAAGCCGAAGAAGTGTCTCAAAATGCACGTGATCCCAGTGATGGTGCGTGATGAAGATTGCCGACAAAACCGGAAGATCTTCGACACTGGGAGGCGTGGCACTGTCCGAGGCGCTTGCCGCCGGAAACCAAGGATCGATCAAAATATGCTGGTCACCGATGTTTGCCAGCAGCGTCGCGTGCCCGAGATGGACGATGGCACCCGGCGCCAATCCGTTTTTGTAGCGTGGTTGAACAGCTGTCGGTGCAATCTGCCCGAGTCGGGTCGCTAACGACCAGAATTGCTGGACGATAGGGCGCGAAGTGCGGAACTGCTCTTTGAGATCGCCGGTTGGGGCTCCATGCGCCAAATCCCCAAGAAACCGCCCAATCGCGGGCAACTCCTCGCCGATGGTCTCCGGCCGGAAGGTGATGCCGATCGTCTGTGGGGACTCGGATCGTCCGGCGTTGCGATCGTGCCGGAAGTGTATGGTCTTGAGCGAATACTGAATTGCGGACTCTTGAAGCGGAACCACAGGCGTGAACCGCCGGCCGTCCCACTCGACAACCGGCTGCAGAGCGGGCTCGTGCGCTGCGACGGACGCGAGCTCAACCAAGTGTGGCAGGGCGTCCGCGGGCTCCAACAACCGCCTCCGGGCATGCGCCGCCCGAAGCATCGAGAGATAGGCGGTGCGAAGCCGATCGGCGAGAGCCTGAAGCGGGTGTAGCCGATATGGGGGTATGAAAATGGAGATCGGGAGCGAGCTCTGCGGCTGGACGCTCACCGTATGTGGCCCGTGGCGCGTCGGGAGAGTTACCGTGCGTCGCTGAAACTCTAGTTCCAAGGAGACCAAACGTCCCAAGGTAACCTGAGCGAGATCGGGAATTTCTGGTGAACCCTCGGGTTCCAAGATTCCAAGTCGCGTCAACGCCGCAAGATCGGGCTGCCGGGCGGCGCAAAGGGCCATCACCGTCGCCAGCGTGGCTGGGGTCGCTTTTAGTTCACGGTCGCCGTGAAAAATGCGCGTGACTAGTCTGCTTCCAACGGGAGAGGTCTCGATCCGGAGAGGTTTGAGAAGAGAAACGCGCACGTACTACCAAGTCCAGGGGGCGTACCATGCCATATCGTCGAGTTCGGCTTGGTAGGCATCCGCATCATGGTAGGTACCGCCCCCGCCGCTATTGTGCCCCATCGCGTCGGCCCAAGAATCGCCGATGAAATTGCCAAGCTGGGTAGGAGCCTCGCTCTTGACGTCGAAGGAGACCGGCCCAGCGTCAAAACCAAATCCCACTTCTTCGACACCGTCTTGATCGGTATCCGACCAGTGGAGGCGACCCGCTGCCCCCACCCCGAAGCCCAATCCGCCTCGAACCTGGCTGTCCGCCCAGGAGTCGTCCCGGTTGAAACCGCCTACAGTCACGGCGCCATCGATGACGCTGGCCCCCGCCCCGATGGTCGCGCCATCGGAACCCGCCGACATCTCTGCGCCCGCACTGAACACGCTACCTTCGACGCCAAGGCCATTTTCCTGCGAAAACGCATTTCCCTTGGCCATCTGAGCATTGCCGCGGGCACCAATCCGTTGGCCCTTTTCGTCGCCCCACACGCCGAGCTGAGCATTGGCGCTCATGACATCGCCATTTGGACCGTGGAGCATCCCGAGACCGACTTCGAGATTTTCGTTGTATTGATCGGAGTTGTTGGACGCATGCATGTACAAGTCGAGAGGCGCATTGGGGTCTTGGTACCAGCCCAAGTGGGTCGAATTGTCGGGCCGCGCAGCGGGCCCCGCCACACCGGGAGTTTGGGTGGCGACGGCATCCGCCATCGACATCTGCGGTTCCGCCATCGACATCTGTGGCTCTTCGACAGACATCGGGACGTCGGAGCATTCCTGAGGAGTACGGTAGCCCTGACCCATGGTTTACCTCTGTGGAGAGGATTACCTGAAAACGTAAACAGCCGCAACGGAAACGAATTCACCAGCAGATCGTTGCCGAGGCTTCCGGTCCGTCTCTCGCCCGGGGGAGGGCGGTTCGCCCAACTGGGCGCACGACATCGACCAAGCGTTCCACCGGCGAGGAGCTCGTCCACGAATGCGCCCACGGTCGAGCGCAAGCCGCCCGGTTTACGGTGGAGGGTGCAGGAATTCACGCAGACCGTGCGTGATTTCGCGCGTGTCGGCCCCAAAACCGCGTTTGAAAGTTGGCCCGGGACTTGCAAATCCGCAGTCTGGGGCGCGATACGCGCTCAACCCTGGGCCGTTCGCGCCTACATCCTAGGAGAATCTAATGCACCGCATTCTCATTCCTTTTGATGGCTCTGCGCCAGCCGAGCGCGCCGTGGCTTTTGCGTTGGGCCTGTTCCACGAGGGGTTGAACACGGAAATCGTCCTGCTGAGCGTTCAACAACCTCCTTACGTGTTCGGCGAAGTCGCCGTTTACGTCAAGGTCGAGGTTGCCCAACAGATGGCACTTGCCGCTGCGGAACGGACGTTGGCCCTTGCGGATCCCTTGTTCGCTGACAAGAAGGTCACGGTTCACCGGGTGGCGCGGGTGGGGGAGGTCGCCGAAACCATCGTTGAGGTCGCCAAAGAACGGCAATGCGACTGGATTGTGATGGGCAGCCGCGGCATGGGTGCGTTCGGCAACCTTTTGCTCGGCTCGGTGGCCACCAAGGTGGTGGCGTCGACCGCGGCACCGGTCACAGTCGTGCACTGAGCTGGATTCCCGCGGCCGGATGTGAGTCGGTCCGGTCATTTGACAAAGGACTTGACCACCTGGCCGGGTAGAGTCCGTCCTCCGCCAAATGGTAAAGCGATTGACTACTCGACCGGGCAGACGTCGGTGATCGTCACCTGGTTGTTCGATTCGTCGCATTCGTAGACAGAAGACAGGCCGTCGTCGTCGTCCGCGCGAACGGCCAACGATTCATAGGCCGCACCACTCACGTCCAGCTCGAACCACAACCCCGCTGAGGTGTCGCCCGAAGCGACCGAATCCTCGGTGTATTGGCTGCCAAGAAACGTACGAACGCCGTCTTCCACGCCGTACACGGAGATCGCCACGCCAGGTGGCAGCTCCTCCATGCCGGCGTTTCCAACCGCCAACACCAATTCCAGGCGACCTTCACCGCATTCGTCGGTGCAGGATCCCAGGACCACCGGCACCGCATCTGCGTTCACGAACTCACCGCCCGCGGAAAGATCCCCGGAACGGAAGGTATTGAACGAAAGCCAGTTGGATTCGGGGTGTGCCGGAATCGTGCCATCATCGTTGACGTTGGTCACCCAATAAGCGTGCTGGTTCCAGATTTGTCGGGTGGGCATCCACGATTGGTCCGCGTCGGTGATCACGGTGACGCCATTGTAATAATCTTGGTAGTACCCGGACACGAGCACGATGTCGGCGTGACCGTTGCCATCGATGTCAGCGATCACCGGGTATTCGGAGGCGGTCGCGGAATCATGCTCGCTGAACTGCAGTTTCACCGCACCGGTTTGCCCGTCGAACACCCATAGGTCCTGCTCGTCGGCGTAGACCACTTCGGCGCGTCCATCGCCTTCAAAGTCAAATACGCTCGAACCGGTGTAACCAGAGCTGTAGTCGTTGGTCGGGCGGGTCCATACCGCCGATCCGTCTTCGTCGAGCACCACGTACACATTTTGCATGGCGACACCGATTTCGGCGCCTCCATCGCCATCGAAATCGGCAACCGTCGGCGGACCGCTGTACGGCACCCCGCCAAAATAGGTCCACAGCACTTCACCGTCGTCATCGAGCAGGCGCACGGTACCATCGCGGGAGGTCACCACTTCGCCGTTATCATCGTCATCGAAATTGCCGATCGCCGGGAATCCGTCGATGAGGCCGTTGTACCACATCGCGCTGCCATCTTTGTTGTAAGCGGCATTTCCGACAACCACTTCCATGTCGCCGTCTTGATCGAGGTCCGCGGCTGCCGGAATCGGCGCATAGGTATCTATGAATCCGCCGCCTTCGCCGTAGCTGCCTTGACCGACCGTCGCGCCGGTCAAACCGTTGATAATCCGCCGACCAACGATCACTTCTGGTGTTCCATCGGCGTCGAGATCGTGGATCGCCACCCCGCCGGCGGCGACATTCAGATGTCCCATATACCCTTGGGCAGACCAAAAGGTTGTGCCATCCGAGCCATTCAGCGCAACCGTCTGATAGGAGTTGGAGACCACCACTTCCATCCAGCCATCTTCATCGAGATCTGCCAAGGCGGGAGCTGCGTTTTCACCACTCGCCTGGAACGTCCATAAAATACTGCCATCGTCGCCACTCAGGGCGATCACTTCGGCGTAGGTGTTGGTGACGACAATGTCGGGAACATCCAATGCATCCCGCACGCCGTCGTCGTTGTCGTCCGTGAGCTGGCCAACCACCGGCGCATAGTAGATGTCGCCGACCATGTTGTTGTGCCAAGAAACTTCCGGGTTGAAATTGCCCACTTCGTCCTGTTCGCATTCTTCATCGACGGACACTGAGCCCGCCGAAAGGTCGGGCTGGCCGCAGTCGCCGTCCCCGTCCGGTCCAAACACCTCGTCGGTATCGTTGCCGGTTCCTTGGTTTCCCAGATTGTTGTTCAGATCGTATTCATTGCACCCAATGAAAAATAACGCTGATGTCAGAAACAAAGGACGCATGGGGATCTCCGCGGCGACAAGGTGTCTGATCGTGGAACCACCTGCCACCTGAAATTGACATTTGGGACGAATTGTGAACAGTAGATTCAAACTGCGTATCTGCGGACGTCGCGTTTTCGGACTCCGGGACGGTAGGGATCGTTACCGTGGGACAGACTGAGTTTGCCCCGGTTCCGGGTACCGCTCGGTTAGGCGTTCCCTGCACGCTGCAGAAACGTGCGACAATGGGCGCAGGGGCGTTTCTGTGTCGTTCTCGCATTCTCGATTTACGGTGGGCCGACTTCTCGGGCAGGGAGGCATGGGAGAAGTCTACGAGGCGCTCGATCACGAAACACACCGCACGGTTGCGCTGAAGATCGTGAAGCTGGAAGGGACCGGCCTCGAGCGGATTGAGGGATTCCTGCGCTTTCGAAAGGAGGTGGATGCGCTCGCATCCATACGGCATCCCCATGTGGTGCAAATGCTGGGAAGTTTCGAGGACGCCAATGTCGTCTACTTCGCGATGGAAAAGGTCGACGGCGAAACGTTGGCGCACCGGCTGCTCCGGGCACCACTGGATGTGGAGACCGCCCTTGGCTTTTTGCGGCAGGCTTGCGACGCGCTGGTCCACGTTCACCAACGCGGCGTCGTCCACTGCGACATCAAGCCCGCAAACCTGATGATCGATGCGCTGGGGCAGGTGAAGATTGCCGATTTCGGCATTTCGACGTTGGGCCGGCTCCAGCAGGCCGGCGCCAGTTGGTCGGGGACCCTCCGCTATTTGGCACCTGAGCAGGCGGGTTGGTTCGATGGAAAGTTAGGCCCATGGACCGATGTGTATGCTCTGGGAGCGACTTTTTACGAGGCGTTGGCCGGGGTACCCGCCTTCAGCGGCAAGCACCCCGAGCAGGTGTTCTTAGCAAAAATGCGTGAGGATCAAGCGCCTTTATACACCCTGGTGCCGACTGTTCCACGCTGGCTTTCCGAACTGATCGCTTCCATGCTGCATCCGGATCCGCCGATGCGACCGGCGGATGCGGGAGTTGTGGCCGCAACGATAGCCGAAGGCCGAATGGGGGCGCCAACCGTTCGTATCGGGGCCGGAAGCCGACATCGCGCGCCCTTGGTGGGAAGGGAGGCCGAACTTGTTGTTTTGGAGCAGGTGCTGGACGATCTGGTGCTCCACGGCGCTTCACGGTTGGTGCTGCTCGGTGGGGAGTCCGGTATTGGTAAAACGAGATTAGCGGAGGAGTTTCGGCGGCGGGCGTTTACTCGTGGAGCAACGATCGGCTATGGGAAATGCAGCCTCGAAACGCGGACAATCCCATACTATTCACTTACGACCGCCATTTCCGAAGCGATTGCAAATGTCGGTGAAGGGCTCGAACCCCAGCAGCAAGGGATGTGGGTCGAGGATGTGCGGGTTCGATGCGGCGCCGAACTAAGGCTGGCGGTGCCCTCCCTGGCCCGAGCCTTGGGGGCCGCAGCGGAGGACGCGGCTCCCGAATCTCTGTTGGACCCGGTGGCCCGTTTGAGCCAGTCCTTTGACGCCTTGATTCGTTTTATGGAGGTGTTTGGGGAGCGTCCTCGGGTGTGGATTCTCGATGACGTGCAATGGGCGGACGTGGAGACGCTGAGTTTCCTCTCCAAATTCGCTCGTTCCTTGCCCAAAGGGTCGTTGATTCTGGCCGGGTACCGCACGGAAGCGGTTGCGGATGCCACCGCGATGAAGGATTGGAGGGCAGATCTGCCCGAGAGCGTGGTGGACATCGCCCTTCGGCCCTTTTCCCCAGAGCAAACCCTTCAGTACTTTCGCATGCGCTTTGGATCGCTGCCGAGCGGCGCCCAGTCGATGTTGGACCGCATTCACCTCATCAGCGAGGGAATTCCATTTACGTTGGCCACCATCGCCGAGGCCCTGGTTCAACTCGGCGCGGTCACGGTGACGAGCAAGGGCACGACCTTCGACATGCCTCGTGTCCAGACGGCCCTTCTCACCAGTACTCCCGAGGAATTCCTTTGGTTGGAACTGGGGGTGTTTGGACCCGAGGAGCTTAGAGTGTTGGCGCAGGCGGCTCTGTTGGCTCCGCACCTTGATTTTGGTTTGTTGGTATCGACCGAGGTCGCGTCTCCCGAGAAGGTCGTGGACGTCTTGGACATTGCCGTGCAAAGAGGGGTTTTGGTGCGTACGGCGAAGGGATACGCCTTTGCCCACGACAAGATCCGAGAAGCAATTTCGGCGGACATTCCGGCAAAAGATCGGGCGGAGCACCACCGCCGTGCTGCTCTGGCCCTGCAGACCAGTACCTTGAGCGACGCCCAGTTCGCACTTGCCGATCATTGGTTCTTCGCTGGCAATACGCGCTTCGCGTATAAAGAATCGGCCGTCGCGGCGCGTTTGGCCGTTGACTTCCGCTCCTACGCCATGGCGCGCCGGTACTATGAACGTTGTTTGGATTTGGCGGCTGACACCGAGACAAATTCGGACGTTCCGGCCACGCACGAGCTGCGATGGGAGCTGGCCCGAGTGCTCATTTTGTTGGGTGACACCGCGTCAGCTCGCGAGCATCTCCTTCGTGGTGTCGCCGCTTCGGGGGATTCGGAAAGCCGGGCGCGGATCCACGTGATGCTCGCCGAGGCATTTTTGGTGGATTCGGATTTGCCCCAGTTTGTGCGGCAATACGACCTCGCGGCGAAGGAATTGGGAATCCAAGTCCCGACGACGTTTGGTTCGACCCTGTTCCTCACGCTGGCGACCCTCGCTAAGTTGATCCTCAGGCGGGACCGCGTCACTTCGCTCGCGGAACGCACCAAACGCCAAGTGGTGATGAACACTGATCTCGCACACGCGGCCTATTACACGGATTTTTCGCGTTCATTCCTCGCCTCCTTACAGGCCAGTGAACTCGCTTATTCACTGGCGCCATGTCCCGAGAAGGCGATCGCGTTCGGCCAGCAGGCGCTTCTGTTCTCGGGAGTTCCGGCGCTGCGTGGTGTCACGGAGGTGTTTCGACGAAAGACCTTCGCTTTGGACCAGATCCTCGCTGACTCCGACAAGAAGTTGGATCCTCATGGAGAAGGCCGCATCGGAGTCGATTTTACCATAGGCCTGTCGTACGCTGGTCAAGCCCAATGGGATTTGGCGATTCGTCACTTTGAAAGTTCATTGCATCGCATGGCAACCACGGGCGTGATGGGGAAGTTTTTCGCGGTCGCCATGTTGAACGCCGCTTTGGTGTATCGGTTCAGTGGCCAGCCGGAGAAAGCGCGAGCACACTGCCGACGCGCCGAGCGGTTGGGGGGGGATGTGCGATATTGGGGCCTTGCACCTTCTTTCGAGGCGCGGGTGCTCTTGGATATGGGCGATTTGGCCGCGGCTCGGCAGGCGAGCGAACGCGCACAGGCGGCGTTCTACGGCCAGAGCAACCCGCTCATTGATACGATGATTGCCCGAGACGGTGCGTATGTTCACATGGCGGAAGGCCGTTGGTCCGACGCTCAACGGGAGTTCCAAACCGCCTGCGATTTGGCGTGGACGCACCGCCTGTTTACACTGCATACCATCGGTTGTTTCTCTGGCTTGATCGAGGCACAGCTAAGAGCGCCGCGGTCCGTGGCCGACCGGGTGCGGGCCGCTGCGCAGCTTCGAGGCACGCTGTGGAAGGCGTGGATGGAGACTCGACTCGTGATCACCGCCCAACCCAGCTATGAACGTGCAAAAGCGGTGATGTTGGCGGCGGCTGGGCGCCCCGCGCGCGCCGAGAGGCAATTCCAAAAGGCGTTGGCAACCGCCCGGGAGCAACGTTCGGTATCTGAACTGGTCCAGACGGCGCGAGCCTTCGCCGAGTTCCTGACGCAACAGGGTTCTCCTGCGGTCAGCCTATGGCATGAAGTGGGCGAAATGTACGGGCGGGACGGTGTCTGGGCGGCGCTGGATGACACCCTAGTCGAAAAACGTAACTTCGACACCCATCATTGAAGCCTGTGCGACCACCGTCGCTTCCTCAGCGAGCTCCGATGGTGTAGCGTTCGGCATGGGCAATCCGACACGATGGCTGCTGCGGGATCGGTCCGTCGACGTGCTAACGGGCGAAATATGGATGCACGACGGGTCGAGCCCTGGGAAGCTCACTCCGACCGAGCGGAAGTGCCTGGACTATTTCGCGAGGCATGAGACGCAGCTGGTGTCCCGAGACGAACTTCTGGTGCACGTTTGGGAACATCGGCCAGGATCGGAGAGCCGAACGGTATTCTCCACCGTTCATCGGTTGCGTGCCAAAATCGAAAAGGACCCCAAAAACCCCGTTCACCTGTTTGCCGAATATGGGGGAAGTTACCGATTTGTTTTTAAGCCGCTGGCAGAGTGGGCCGGTCCGACGGTCGAACACCCATTGGCCGCACTTTCCGTATTTCACTCGCCGTTTACGGCATTGGAGGCCGGTGAGATCCTCGACGAAGATCCCGCGGCCCTGCGAGAAGCGCTGGACCTTCGATTTGGTGAGCCGGCTCCCTCCTCGAGCGGAATCGTCTATTCACCCCTTCCAGATCCCGAGCGGAAGGCGCTCAGCAGGGGGCTTTCGGCCGCCACCCGAGCCCGAAACCGCGCCGCATGGGAGGCGTTGCGAGTTAGACAAGTAGATTTACTACTTGCGAGCCCACGTGCGCCCAAAAGCCGGGAACGAATCTCCGAGCTGGAGGCGGATCTCGTGGAGCTAGCCGGCTCGGAATCGGGCTCTGTCGCGGCGCGAGCTGCCGAAGCGCTTTCATTTGCAGACCCACACACCGGAGAGGAGAGACATCGGGCGGTGGTGGCCGAGGTGGCCGAGCGTTTTGCGGGGGCGCCGCAACTGCAGGCTTTGACCGCGCTTGGGCGGCTTCAACTTCGGAGCACCCCGCGGGAAGCGCTGTCCACACTCACGTTGGCGCATTCGCTTGCGCAACGGATCGGAAGCCCCCAAGAACGTCGAAGTGTGGCGTTGCTGATGACCTCCGCCCACTCCGCCATCGGTGACTACGAAGCGGCGGCCCAAATCGTGGCGCCCATCGCGACCCTTCCCGACGCCACTGGTGCCGAACTTTTGGAGTACGGAGGGGCGCTTCGCGGTGCTGGATATCTCGATGAAGCGCTGCGTTGGGGCGAGCGCGCCGTGGAAGTCGCCGCCGATGGTCGCGTGGATGCCACTCGGGCAAATCGAGCGTTGATCGGAACGCTTCACGCCGTGGGGCGCTACGAGGAAGCCTATCGTACCGCCAAACGAACTTGCACCGAGAATTCCCTTCAGTCTTCCCCGGCCAACGAACAAGCCTCGATGATTCTCTGGATGTTGACCGCCGCCACCACTGGGCGTTGGGAGGAGGCGGACATCCTGATGGCCCGGCTGCGAACGCAGGTACAGACGTCGCCACGCCGATCGATGTTTGATTCTGCTTGCGTGACGTTGGCGGCCGCGAGAGGCCGCTGGGAGGAAGTGACGCAATGGCTCTCGTTGCCCTCGGTTCGGGCACCCATGCTCGAATTTCAGGATGGAGCACAGCTCGCGGTGCTTGAGGCGCTCGCCCATATCGCGGCCAAGAACCCGCTCGCCGCTCGTGAGCGCCTCGACCCCGCATCGCGAGAAAAAAAGACTCTGTCCAATGAAATGCAAGTGGTCCTGGCGGTGGCGGCGCACCTCTTGGGCGAGCCCCGTTCGGTGGAAGACATTCCCAGGAGCGCACCCCCGGTTGTCGAAATGTTGGGGCTGTACGAAGCCTTGCGGACAGGTTCCTCGCCGAGTCCGGTGTTCGATTTGGGAGCACGGGCCCTGTTGGAGGCATTGAAAACGTGTGGCGCGGTGCGGTAGCTCGCAACCACACGTGCTGCGGAGCGGTCAACCGATCCATTCACGGCGGCCCGCCACTTGTGAGGGGGCGGCGTAAGTGATCCTCACCGGGGCGGCCAAACTGATCGCCCTGGGGGCGGCCAAACTGATCGCCCCGGGGCGGCCAAACTGATCGCTCTCGGGGCGGCCAAACTGATCGCCAACCAGTGACGCTCCGCGC
>SYKL01000139.1 GCA_005797785.1 Pseudomonadota bacterium
CGGACATTCGCTCGCGAATGCGGATTTTGGTGCAACACCACACCCTGGAACCCCACGAGGCGGCCATTCCCCTGGCGATGTCGGGAATGCGGCTCGGCTCCAGTCGCATGGCCGGCATTGGAACTCATCTCCAGCGGTATTTCCAGGAACGCGATAACAGCGGCCGCCGGGTCCCCTACAGCTATGTGTTGTACCCCGATTCGGAAATTCCGACCGACAACCTCCGCGCGGCAAGCGCGGTCGGCCTTCACCCGGGATCGGCGCGGCCGCTCGACCTCCGCATTGAAGCCCAAAGCCGGCTTCCGAGTATGCTGGCGCGGGCCAACATCAACGACCGGGATGCCTACGACGCGCTCACCGCCCATTACATCGCCCGGATGCGCGCGCGCTACACCTACGAAGGCGCCGCCGTCCGCAGCAGATCCCTCGGAGACCATAGCTTTTCGTACGAAGCGATCCGCGATTCGGAGTCCTTGCGAGCCGTGTTCACCGACGAGGTGCTCGCCAATTTGGATGGCGAAAGCTGCGACGACTACAACTACACCGACACCACCGCGATGGGGATCCGCATTGCAGCGCACTTGTTGACCCACCCCATCTCCCCGGCGCGCCACGTCACGGTGGTGGATGGCGGCTTGATCCCCGCAGCGGGCGGAGGCGGCTTCGATACCCACGAATACCACCTCACCGACCAAGCGCGAAACCTCAATTCCACCCTGCGTTCGCTCTGCAACAGCATCAACGAACCCGGCGAGGGCGACCCCACCAAGATCGATCTCGACAAGACGATGATCGTACTCAATACCGAATTTGGGCGGACTCCCTACCTCCAAGAAGGATCCTACGCCGGCACCAACCATTTTCCATACGGCTACGTCACCGTGTTGATCGGCGGGCCGATCACCGAGGAACAACAAGGCATTGTGGGCGCCATCGGCCCCGATGCGGAGGCGACTACCTATGTCTCCCCGTCCGAGTCGCGGGCCGCCGTACTCGCCGCCATGGGGATTTACCCTTTCACCCAAGAGTCTTTCGCCGTCGGCGACATCCGAGATGTGGGCACCGAAAGAGATGGGCTCGCCTGGCTCAATGAAGTCGTGCTCGGGAGGGCCGAATGAGGTGGCCATTTTTGGTGCTCGCCCTGTGGGCTTGCAAGTGCAACGAACCGGACGATACCGGCGATCCGGACGAGCCCGAAGACGAGTTTTGTGACGCCGGCGAAGAGGCGTTCATTCAAAAAGTGATGCCTCTCCTATGGGGAAGAAAGCCCCATGGAGCGTATGAAGTCGAGATTTGGGCGAAATTTGCGGAGGAGCACGGTAGAGACAACGCCGTCCGCGCCATGAGCTACGATGAAGCCTACGAAGATCGTTGGCGAGATTGGATTACCGACGCGTTGGCCGTCGCCCGCACCGGCGACCGGGCAAATCCTTGGTGTTTCGGCACTCCCGTGATGGACGATGACGGCGCGTTGGCCCGACATCTTAGAGACAACCCTCCGGATGTTGCCTATGGCCTACCGTTTACGATGGCGGATGTCGTCATCTCAGGGTTGCGAGAGGACGACCTCTCGGTGATCTGGCGCGCCAACCTCTATGCGCGCATGACCACCCCCCCGTACGGTGCGAATGTTTCCCTTGAGGAATTAGAGGCCCAAAGCCGAATCTCGTTTGGAGACGTCTTCTTCGAGACCTACCTCAACCGCAATTTAACTTGCATGGGATGCCACAATTCCGAGTATTCGGTCACCGGCAGCGATGATCCGGAACTCGATCGCACTTGGGAAGTGCCCGGACTGTACGAAAAAGCGCTTTTGGGAAGCAGTTTCGGCATCGATCGCGACACCGCCTACGCCATGTTTCGGTCCTACGATTTCTCCTACCAGAACGCGAGCGTCGCACCTTGGGGCTGGTCTTGGGAATGCGGCGCCTTCACCCCCGACGATCAGCTCACGTCCGACATGCTCGGCCATGAAGGCTACTTCATCGAAGCTTTTGGTGAGTCTGGATCGGTTTGGGATGTGGAAGCGGCGCTCGCCGAAGGCATCGATCTCACCGCCAACGGCGTCCAGCTCGGCGACAACAATGAAGTCGATGGTCCCTCCGCTTTCGCTGCACTCCTGTCACAGTCGATCGCCGATCAGGTGTGGGAGGAAGCCACCGGTGAACGGCTCACCATCGCCAATTATTTCCCTCGCAACCAAGCTCAGCGGGATCGCTTGGCGGAGCTTTCCAACCTCGTGCTGACGGAACACTGGTCGCTACGGGAACTGTTGGTCGCCGTCGCCACCGACCCCCTTTACAACGCGTCCGCCCCCGCCGATTGCGATACTTCTCCCTATGGGATGTCGCGCATCTACAATCCGTGGTCGGACAGCGAACCCGAAGCCGAGGCCCAAAATAACGGTCCTGGCGACCAAGTTCACCGACACCCGGCGCGAACGCTGATCCGTTCCACCCATGCCAGCCTGGATTGGCCGCAACCGGACCTGTTTTTGTACGACGACGATCCGGTGGCGATCCTCGAAACCCGCCTTGGTGCTCGGATGCGCGAGTCTCAACCCGGTTTCAACGGCACCGATCTTCAGAGTTTGCTGGCGTATGAAGATGCTTACGGCGCGTGCTCCAGTCCTTACGACGTGAACGAGGATTTTGTTGATCGCCTGCTCAACGACGCCGAACAAAATTCCGCCACCGTCGGCGATGTCGTATCCGCGCTAAAAGACCGTTTAATCCAGCAGAGTGAACTCACTCCGGACGAGCAGCTCTTGGTCGAAGCCCTGCTCAACCGCACCTTGGATGAGCCCGCCAGCGGCAGCATGGAACTCGGTCTTCGCCAATTGTGTGGTGTGTTACTCCTTTCTCCCGACTTCTACCTTCACACCGATCAGGGCGGGGCAGGAGCCATTCCCACCCTCTCCCTCGACGAAGAGGAGGACTGTACGCGGCTTCAGGAGCTCGCCACCGCAGTAAGCCTCAGCTCCGGCTGCGAGACAGGCTCATGATGTTGTGGATCGCGTTGGCCTGGGGCGCTCCCTGGTCGGATGGCACCGAAGCCGCCATCGGGGAAACCTCCGGATGGACCAACAAAACCGCATTGGCCGATCTCAATGGCGATGGTCGCCTCGATCTGCTGTTCGCCAACGGAGGGGACTACGCCTCGCCGGGTGATCCGGAACAAAGCCAGATTTTCTTCAACAACGGCGATGGCACCTTCACCGATCGATCGGACGAGGTGTTGGGTACCTTGGTCGGCCATACTCGGGCGATCAAAGCCGCCGATCTCAACGGTGACGGCTTCGTCGACCTGTTCCTGGCCAACGCCTACGGAATGGCAAGCTTCTTATTGCTCGGCGATGGAAGCGGTGGATTCGCAGAGCACCCCGAACTGCTTCCCGATGTAGCGGGCAGTTTTGGCGATGTGGAAGTTGGCGATGTCGACGGCGACGGTGACCTGGATTTGGCGCTTGCGGACTGGGGAACGGGAACCCCGATGTCCAACGAAGGTGGCTCGGTGCAGGTGTGGATCAATGATGGGGGTGAATTCTCAGTAGCGGCCACGCCGTCCGTTCCTCGAGGAATGTCCTGGGATATGGAGCTTGCCGACGTCGACAACGACGCGGATCTCGACGCCTTGATGAGCTGCAAAGTGTGCGATGGCGGAGCCCTGTTGTTGAACGACGGTGCCGGCGTCTTCACCGATGCGAGCGATCAACTTCCACAATCAGCCAACAACTACGACTATGAGGCGATGGATCTCGACGGCGACGGCGATCTGGACCTCACCACCATCAATGATGGCGCCGGGCTTCAAGAGACGGTCCTCGAAAACGACGGAGGAACCTTTACCGATGTCAGCGCATCCTGGTGGCCGGAGTCCGAAAATCTTGGCCTCGACGACAATGTGTTGGTGTACCTCGACTACGATTCGGACGGTGACGCCGACCTTCTCGTCGGTTCACTGTCCGAACCCGATCGCCTATTGCTCAATGATGGCACTGGAACGCTCGCTCTGGTGACCGAGCAGGTGTTGGACGGGCCAGATTCCTACGGCACGCTCGGTATGGCGGTCGGCGACCTCAACGAAGATGGGCGTTCCGACGTGGTGATGAGCCAGGGAGAGGTCGACTGGCCTGAACTCATTTTCTTCGGGACGGACGCCCCGGTGGACACCGCTCCCCCGGTGATTGCGCTTCTCACCGAAGGTTTGTCCGACGGTGCCGAGATTCGCTCCATCGCCCGCGTGCATGACAACCACTCCCCGATCTCCAATGTGGAGTTTTCCCGAGTTGATTTGGAATGGGAGGATGACGCCGGCGCCGCGCACACCGAAGCCATGACTTGGATGGGGGAATATCTCTGGCAGGTGACCTGGACCGGAACTGCGGTTCGCGCCCGAGTTTGCGCAGACGATGCTGCAGGAAACGAAGCCTGTTCGGACTGGACGGGTGCCGACAACGGCGACACCGATGCCAACGACGACCCACCACCATCGTGCGGTTGTCGTAGTGGAACCGTCGCTTTCGGCTGGGCACTCACGGCCTTCCCTTTTGTCATACAGTTGATGAGACGCAGGAGAAACCAGTGAGAATTTCTACTCTTTTGTTAGGCATTTTGGTCGGTTGCGCCGGCTCTGAAGACTCCGACGTGGCCATCGACGGGGCGACGGTCTACGACGACAATTGCGTCGTTTGTCACGGCGCAGACGGAGACCAGGGCACCGAGGTCAACGGAACCGCCGCCGCAGACCTCAACACCGCCGTCCCCGGATTATCCGATGAGGAGCTCGCCGCGGTCATCACCGACGGCGAAGGCAGCATGTCGGCCGTGGCTGGCGTAGCCGACAATGAACTGGATCCACTGATCGAGTTCCTACGTGAGAAATTTCCAGAATAGCGCGAACCCCACGGGCGCCAGGTAGTAAACCTGTTTACTACCTGGCGCCGTGGCCCTCTGCCGCCGAAGCCAATGCCGCTTCCAATGCCGCCACCACCGCAGGATCGTCGGGCGTGGTGCGCGGGCTGAACCGGTGGATCACTTGCCCCTCGCGGCTCACAATGAACTTTTCAAAGTTCCAGCTGATGTCCTTTCCGCCGCCCACCTCGGAAAACACCAGCCACTTGTACAACTGGCTTCGGTCGCGACCGTTGACCGCCTGCTTGTCCAACAAGGGAAAGGTAACTCCATAGTTCATTTTACAGAAGGTAACGATTTCCTCCGGGCTACCGGGCTCCTGACCGAGGAATTGGTTGGAGGGCGAGCCGACGATCACCAATCCTTGAGCCGAGTACTTCTGATACAACGCCTCCAACTGCTCATATTGCGGCGTCAGCCCACAACGGCTGGCGACATTCACGAACAATACGACCTTTCCATCGAGGCTTTCGGCGGGGAACGGAGTGCCGTCGATCGCGGTCATCGGCAGTGAGGTCATCGACCAATTGGCCACCTCGGCAGTCGCTGCAACCTTGGATTGCGCCCCTGGAACGCACCCGATCAACGCCAAAGCCAGCCACCATCGCATGTCAGCTCCCGATGCCACTCCTCCTAACCCGTGGCACGACCTCCGTAAAATGCAAGTGACGAGCGGTGACATCGTCAAGCGTTCCACTGGAGCTACCGACCGCGGCCTCCCTCGGCTACGCTTTGGGCATGTTTCACTCCTCCGTGTATGCCGATCGCCGCCGCCGCCTGCAAGCTCAGGTGAACGGTCCTGTGTTGTTACTGGGAAATGGCGAGCGTTCCAGCAATCTCCCGATGAACAAACTGCCGTTCCGACAGGACAGCACGTTTTGGTATTTCACCGGCTGCAAAACGCCGCACGCGGCGATGCTTCTGGATGACCAGGGATGTACCCTGTTTCTCCCCGAGCCGACCGAAGACGACCCCCTCTGGCATGGGGAGGTACCGTCGTTTGCGGAGTTGAAAACGGTGTTTGGCGTGGACGCGATCCGACCGATCACCTCCCTGTGGGCGACGGTTGCGGGCCGTGCAGTGTCCACCCTGGCGGTCGGCGACGAGGCGATCAACCGCGACACTACGGCGCACACCGGCGTGCCCCTGGCCTTTGGCAAAGCGTACGGCTCGCCTGAATTGGTGGATGCGGTCATCGCACTCCGTCGCCCCAAAGACAGCCTTGAACTCTCCGAAATGCGCAAAGCGGCAGCGATCACGGTCCGGGCCCATCGGGCCGCGATGCGTGCGACCACCCCTGGCAGCTCCGAGCAGGCGTTGACTGCTCTTTTTGAGGGATTCCTAGCATCGCGAGGATGCGGCACCGGCTACGGTACGATCCTCACCCAACGCGGCGAAATCCTCCACACCCGCGATCATGACGCGATCCTGGAAGCGGGGCGGCTGCTGTTGTTGGATGGAGGCGGAGAACTGTGGTCGACCGGGTACGGCGCCGATCTTACCCGCACTTGGCCCGTGAGCGGCCGGTTCGACCCCCGGCAAAAAGCGGCATACGCCGCAGTTTTGGAAGCGAATAAGCTCGCCATCGCTCAATGCCGACCTGGGGTTCGTTACCGCGACATCCACGATGTCGCTTGTCGGGTAATCGCTCAATTCATGAAGGATGAAGGGATCCTTCGAGGCGACGTGGACAGCGCCGTCGAGCAGGGCGCCCATGCGGTATTTTTTCCGCACGGGGTCGGCCACCACCTCGGAATGGATGTCCACGATCTGGAGAATTTCGGCGATCTCCCATCCTATGCACGCGGAGCCAAGCGCTCCGATCTCTTCGGCACCGCCTACCTGCGCATGGATCTTCCATTGGAAGCCGGATGGATCGTCACGATCGAACCTGGCTTCTACGCCGTCCCTGCCATTTTCCGTGACCAGCGCCTGCGCGACCGCCTCTCCGGGGTGATCGATTTTGGGCGAGCAGAGCACTGGATCGGGTTGGGTGGGATCCGAATCGAAGACGATGTGGTCATCACCTCTGGGGATCCCGAAGTGTTGAGCGCTGGCCTGGAGAAAGAAGTTTCGCAGTTGGAAGCGCTGATCGGCACCGGCCCGACCGCCGAGCAGAGGTTCGCGGAATGAACGCGGCCATCGCCGGTGTCGTGATCGCCACCGCGATCGGCCTGGTGATCGTTGCATTTGCGGTATTCCGCCTGCGACAACAACGACGCTGTCCGTCCTGTCGGGTGGACCTGGTTTCGCTCAACCCAATGACCGAGGGAAAAGGGCCTGGTCCCTTAGGTTATGAGGTGCTGGTTTGCCCGCGATGCACCAACGCGCTGACGTTGGTCGCCGGATCGCGCTCGCGGTACGCCTTCTGCCCGGAATGCCGGCAGCGAACGCTGGAAACACCGTGCATTCGCATTCCGGACGGACCTGAAGGCCAACCTCGGGTGGAAGTCCACGAAAATTGCCAGCTTTGCGGGCACCAAGCGGTGCGCGAGGTCGGGGATGTGCCGCCCACCAACGACAAACGCGGCCAAGTTCTACAGTTTCCGATCCGGAAAAAAGATACCGGATCCTAGAACATCTGCATTCAGATAGTAAAGCCCCTTTACTGATCCGGTCGCGAAATCACCGTGTCGTGAATGAACCGCGGATCCGACTCCGGGAAGTCCAAGGTGTAGTGCAAACCGCGACTTTCTCGACGCTGCAGCGCGCAGGTGACCACCATCTCCGCGACCATGGCCAAATTGCGAAGCTCGATCAGGTCAGCGGTAATACGAAAATCCCAGTAGTACTTACGGATTTCGTCCTGCACCAACTCCACCCGGCGCTGAGCACGCTTCAGGCGGCGATGGGTGCGCACGATCCCCACATAGTTCCACATGAACCGACGGATCTCTTCCCAAGTCTGGTTGATCACGACGAGCTCGTCCGAATCCACCGCGGATCCATGATCCCAGTCCGGCAAAGAGGGGTCGGAAGCGACATTACCGAACCGTTCGTGCACCGAATGCGCCGCCTGATCGGCAAACACGATCGCTTCCAGAAGCGAATTTGAAGCGAGCCGATTGGCGCCATGCAAGCCGGTGCAGGCCGTTTCGCCCACCGCAAAAAGATTGAGGATGCTGGTTTCGCCTTGGAGATCGGTCTGCACGCCACCGCAGAAATAATGGGCCGCCGGAACCACCGGAATCGGCTGGGTCGCCATGTCGATGTCGAGCGACCGCAGGTGGCCATAGATGTTCGGAAACTTGGTTTCAAGCTCCTTTGCTGAAAGGTGACGCATGTCAAGGTACACGCACGACAAACCGCGTCGCTTGATCTCATTGTCGATCGCTCGCGCTACCACATCGCGAGGAGCCAGCTCCGCTCTGGCGTCATAGCTGTCCATGAATCGAGCGCCGCTCGGCAAAACGAGCTTTCCCCCCTCCCCTCGGAGCGCTTCCGAGATCAGGAAGCTCTTTTCCTGCGGATGGTACAAGCAGGTGGGATGAAACTGGACAAACTCCATGTTCGCGACCCTAGCGCCCGCACGCCACGCCATCGCCATACCATCACCGGTCGCAATGTCGGGGTTGGTCGTATACAAATACACCTTGCCTGCGCCACCGGTCGCCAGGACCACCACTTTCGCACCGATCGCCCGAACTTCTCCGGACTTCTGATCGAGGGCGTACGCGCCGATCACGCGGTCGCGTTCGGGCGGAATCTCGTTGTTACGCCGGGCAAGCCACTTTTCGGTGACCAGATCGATCGCGGTGTGATGATCGAGGATACGAATGTTGGGATTCGCTTCACAAGCGGCGATCAACGCCCGTACCATCTCGGCACCGGTCAAATCATCGGCATGCAAGATGCGCCGATGGCTATGACCACCCTCGCGATGCAGGTCGTATTGATCGGGATGTTCCTCCCTTCGCGTAAATTGCGTGCCGTAGCGGATCAGGTCCTGCACCCGCGCAGGCGCCCGACGCACCGTCTGTTCCACCGCTTCACGGCGACACAATCCCGCACCCGCAACGAGAGTGTCGCGAATGTGATGTTCGTAGTCGTCATCTTCCGACCACACCGCGGCAATGCCACCCTGGGCGTAGCGGCTGTTGCTCTCCGCCCGCATCGATTTGGTCAAGATGGTTACCTTTCGATGCTCAGCGGCCCGAAGCGCAAAAAACAAGCCCGCAACACCCGATCCCAACACCAGGACCTCGGTTGACTCGGACACCGCTCCTCCATCACACGCATCGCACCGAAAGGGGCGAAAGGCTGAACTCGTACACCGGGCCGGCGCGGACGCGCAACTGGTACGGGATAAGGGGGGAGATGGGACTCACCCGCCACCTTCCAAACCTGGTCACCCTCTCCCGTGGAGCAACCGGCTTTCTCGTCGCCGGCCTCGTGTGGTCAAACCATCACGTGGCCGCGTTTTTTGTGTTCATCGCCGCCATTCTCACCGATCTCGTCGACGGGTGGTTGGCACGTAAACTCAACGCCTACAGCCCCTGGGGAGTGTTCTTGGACGCCCTAGCAGATAAGGTCCTTACCTCCTGCACATGGGTCGCTCTTTGGACCCACGGCTGGGCGCCCACGGCGGTTGCGGCTCCCATCCTGCTCCGCAACGTCATCGTCGCTGCACTCTGGGCGCTCAACCGGCACCGCGGCCAGCAGTTCGAACCAAACCTCCTCGGCCGGCTCATGATCTCGTTCGAAGGCGTCACCCTGCCGTTCCTGCTCTTGCATGTCACGTGGATGGGCGTACACTGGGCTTCGGCGGGGGTGATCCTCGCTGTGGTGACCCTGGCGCTGTCCTTGGCATCCGCCGCGCAATACGCCATCTACGGCCCCGCTCACAAAGGAAGTTCATGAACCGGCCGCCGATCGATCCGAACATCGTCACCTCGATTCGGCTCCCATTGGCCCCGATCGCCGTCGCTTTTTTGTGCACGCAGACCGTCTGGGGTACGATCATCGCGGCGATCCTCGCGTTTGCGCTCGAAATGACCGACATCGCGGATGGGTGGTTGGCGAGAAAGTACAAGATTGTCACCGACTTCGGAGCCTTATACGACCCTTTTTCCGATGCCTTCACGCGCTACACACTCTTCCTGGGCTTGTACGCCATCGACGTCGCTGATTTGTGGATGGTGATCGCCATTTTTTACCGAGATGCTTCGGTCAACTTCTTTCGCACCATCTCGGCGACGCGTAATGTCGTTCTTTCGGCCCGGCCCTCCGGCAAAATCAAGGCCGTCGTTCAAGGCGTAGGCACGCAGGTGGTGTTCCTGGCGTTGGTCCTCACCAAACTCTTCCCCGCTTGGCCGATCGCCACCGTTCCCTGGTGGAGCATGTTGATCATGACGGTGATCACGATCCTGTCCTTTGTGGATTACTTCCTCGCCAATCTTCCGCTCCTCCGGGATGCATGGGCCAACCGCCCCGTGAACAAAGCGTGATCGTCGACGCCATTTGGCCACTGATCCGCCGGTTTCTGTTTCGGATGGACGCCGAACACGCCCACGACTTTACCCTGCGCACCATCGCTTCCGCTCCGCGACTTTGGGGTGCCGTCGCCCGTGGGCTGCTTGGAAGCCCACCTTCGACCTTGGCTTGCACGGTCGCAGGTTTGAAACTGGCGTCGCCGATCGGCCTTGCCGCCGGTCTCGACAAAAACGGCGTCGGAATTCCATTCTGGCCCGCTCTCGGCTTCGGATTCATCGAGATCGGCACCGTCACCGCCCATCCCCAGCCAGGAAACCCCGCTCCGCGCATGTTTCGCCTGGTCGAAGACGCCGCCCTGATCAACCGCATGGGATTCAACAACCACGGAGCCGATGAATTGTCCCGTCGGTTGACGATCTTGCGCGAACGCGGACAGTGGCCCACGGTTCCGGTCGGCGTAAACCTTGGAAAAAGCAAGGTAACCCCCATCGAAAACGCGATCTCGGACTATGCATTCAGCGCCAAGCGCATGAAGGGTCTCGCGGATTATCTGACGGTCAACGTCTCTTCTCCCAACACTCCTGGCCTACGCAGCCTCCAAGATCGGGCCCTGTTGGAGCCGCTCCTGCCCGCGGTCATTGCGGAAGCCGGCGGGATACCTGTCTTTGTGAAACTGGCCCCCGATCTCACCGACGAAGCCATCGTCGACGCCGTCAATCTCGCGGTGGAATGCGGTATCTCAGGGATCATCGCCACCAACACCACCATTGGACGGGTGGGGCTTTCGACCGATCCGGGCGAACCTGGCGGACTTTCGGGGCGACCTCTGTGGCCGTTGGCGCACAAAAAGATCCTCACCACCCTCGCCGCCGCCGACAAGCGCGTTCCGGTGATCGGCGTCGGAGGCATTGAATCTGCCGATCAAGTGCGCCAATTGATGGACGCCGGCTGCGCCGCCGTACAGCTCTACTCAAGCTTCATCTTCCAAGGACCCGGGTTGATCGCCCGGCTTCATCGGGACCTGGAAAAGAAATAGTAAAGTGATTTACTACTTGAGGGCGCCAGGTGACAACGGAATCATGGCCTCCTACGCCCCCTAGCAAGCGCCGGAAGCCGTGAGTCCTAGGAACGCAGCGAGGACCGCCGGGAGCGGGCCTTTAGGCCGCGACCGAAGAGCGGAACAAGTGACAACGGAATTGTGCACCTTCAATAGGGGGCGTAGGAGGCCGTGAGTCCTAGGAACGACGTGAGCACCGCAGGGTAGCTGGCCTGATAGGCCGCAAGCGAGCTGTCAGCGAGCGCGCCGACGGTTGAGGAGCGGAACGAGTGACAACGGAATCATGGCCTCCTACGTTCCCTAGCGGGTGCAGGTGGTGGTGAGGGCGACAACATCCTGCACCGAACTCAACCCCAAGCAATCGGTGACCACCAACGCCACAAAGGTCGCCTGCTGGGTGGTCGCGCCCGAGGTGTTCGGCACCGCCAAGCCCGGCAGATCCACCTGGATTTCTTCGCCCGTCGAAGACGAAAGCAACCCGTCTCCCGATAGAATCTCCCACCGGTAACTCAGCGGATCGCCATCCGCGTCGGTGGAGTTGGAACCATCGAGCAAGAAAGGTTGCCCTTCACAACGGCACTCCGAGCTCACGCAGCTGGCATTGCCATCATCGCTTTGGTTGTCTCCGGCGTCCGCCACGGGTACCGCGTTCGCCGTGCGAGCATCGACGCTGACTTCCAAGACGTCCGGCAGCGACATGGCTTCGCCGGAGTCCCACACCGAAAGCGAAAACGAATAATCACCGTCCACTTCCGGCACAAAGGTCGCCATCACCGCATCGGCATTCGCCAACACCGCCTCGGAATCCGCAGGGGCGTCGATCAACGTCCAAGCATACCGAAGTGTCGTATCTCCATCGGGATCGCTCGAGCCGCTGGCGTCGAGCATCAGCACGCCGCACTCTTCGGAAACCGAGCCTCCATCCAACGCCGCCACCGCGGTGGGCCCCAGCTCAGCATCGCCATCGCAATCGTTGTCGACCCATGCCTCGATCTCGGGGGCGCCCGGATAAACGGCGTTATCCTCGTCGTCACAATCCCCTAGCGAAGGCGGAAAACCATCGCCATCCCCGTCCTGGGTACTGCAGGTCTCGTTCGCTTCGCCGGGCGTGCCATGATCTGCGTTCGCGGCCCACTGTTCGAGGCCAGGGCACCAATTTTCCTCTACGTCGTTGCTGTCCGGTGCGAGTTCGTTCGGCGAAAGCTCCATCGACACGCCCACATAGGAGGTAGCGTCGGTCCATTCCACACCGTCGACGAGCAGCTCGCCGTAGATCAACCGCAGCTCATCCGCGACATTTTCAAAGCGGACGCCCTCGTACACCCCGTCCAAAGCCACCGAGCCGTTTTCCGATAGCACGGGATTTATGCCAAAAACAACGTAATCGCCACTTCCCACTGGTGCCAAGGCCCCAGGCCCCACCTGAAAACGCTCCTCCCCGGACTCGATGGTCAGGCCGTCGAGGATCAAGGTCCTTCCAGACTGATTGACCACTTCAAACCACTCCCCTGCGGGGTCCGACGCACCTTGAGGATTGATCATCACTTCTGTGATCACCAAATCCCCGACCTCCCACAGACCTTCATCGACCACGCCGTCGCAATCATCGTCCTGGGAATTGGAGTTGTTTTCGGTGACGTCCGGCCCCACGTCGGCATCGTCGTCCGCGCAGTCCCCACCGCACAGGGTTGCGCCGTCACCGTCTTCGTCAAAACCCTCGTCGATCAGGTCGTCTCCGTCGTTGTCGAGGCCGTCGCAGCGTTCTTCGCCAGCGCAATCCGCTTCGCCATCCTGATCCTCATCCGGAAAACCTTCATCGATCGCACCATCGCCGTCGTTGTCCAGAGCA
>SYKL01000017.1 GCA_005797785.1 Pseudomonadota bacterium
CGCATCGATCGGAAAACGCCGCTTGCGGGCGGGCGAAGGCCACGTTGGACGTGAGGAGCAGCAGGCACAACAGCGGGGGACTCCAGTTCATGAGACTCTCTGTGGTCGGAGGGAAGGCGACTCAATCGCCCCATTCCTACCACAAGCGCTTTTTTGAATCACGATTTCGAAGCGGGTCCCCTCGCGGCATGCCCAAAGGCTCTGACGGATGTTCGGTTTGATCGGGGTAACGCGACCGTGGTCCGGTACCCCTTGGTTGAGCGGATCAAATAGTAAGATTGGTTTACTATCGACCTACTCCGGGAGCGCTTCCGGCGGAACGGGAGGCTCGCCCGAGCGGATCTGCTCACGGATCTCCGACCGCGCGGCGGCGGCCTCCTCAGCGCTGAGATCCCCGGATCCGTCCGCATCAAACTCCCGCAACACCGGAGGCGGAACCTCCGGATGTCCGCCGCCTTGCGGAGGGTGGTTCATTTTTGGCGGTTTGGGGGCGCACTCTCTCGCTTCGTCGAGCTCCGATTCCGACAGGGTGCCGTCACCGTCCGCGTCGAAATCCTCGAGAAGGCGATCGTGGATCGCCTCGCAGCGAAGGGTATGATCGTCAAGCAGGGCGATGCGTTCGCTTTCCTCCAGGCTGTGGGAGTCGTCCGCATCATAAACCCACGCGAGGAAGTGGAAGAATGGCGGCGGTGGACCGAAGGAGTCCTCCACCTCTGTGGATTCCGGGGCGCCCAGCTGCCCATCCCCATCCTGATCGGCCCCTTCAAACAGCTGTTCGAAGGTTCCAGTCGCATCGCACTCCCGGCCAAACGGCAATGGCGCGCCGTTTTCGGACTCGAATCCACTTCCGACCAGCGTTTCCTCCTCGCCAGAGATCGCCTTGGCGACCAGGGTCTGCTCCGCAGTCGTTGCCGATCCACAGGCGATCAACCCCAACAACCAAGGAATGACAATCCGATTCATGAGCCCTCCCTGTGACCCTTCGCGGCCACTCCTGGAGCCTACTCCACCCCCCACCGTGCTTCTTCTGCGGTTGAGTGTCGTTTTGTACCCCTTTGTATCCGCGCCATGGGTACAAACCGATACACGAAGGCCCTGGCTTTTTACTCCTCCGTATGGCACTTTCGGGTAGGAGGGGGCGTGCCCGAGGTGGTGTCGGTTCTGGTGGTGGAGGACGATCCCGCTCTCGCGGAGTTGGTCGCCGAGTTTCTGCGATCGAACGGCTTCATTGTAGCCATCGAGTCCCGGGGCGACCGCGCGGTGCCGCGGATCCTCGCGGAACAACCCCAGGTGGTCGTGCTCGACGTGATGTTGCCGGGGCTGGACGGCCTCGCGGTGTGCCGCGCCGTACGCCGCGAATTCCATGGTGCGATTCTGGTGTTGACGGCACGCGGCGAGGAGATCGACGAGGTGTTGAGTTTGGAAATGGGGGCGGACGATTTCATGGCAAAGCCCGTGCGGCCGCGGGCCCTGTTGGCCCGAATCTCGGCACTTCTCCGGAGGAACGCTCGCGAAATCCAGCCGAAGAGAGTCACTTTGGGGCGACTGGTGGTGGATTCTGCACAGCGTACGTCCTGGCTGGATGGTCAAGCGCTTGACCTTTCCTCGGGGGAGTTTGACGTCTTGTGGGCGCTGGTAGAACACACCGGCGAGGTGGTCGAGCGCGACGAGCTTTACCAAAAAGTGCGGGGGATCGCTTGGGATGGGCAGGATCGATCGATCGACCTTCGGATTTCCCGGCTGAGGCGAAAACTCGGCGATGAGGCGAAGCCACACCAGATCATCAAAAGCGTGCGAGGTACGGGCTACCTGCTGGCGGGGGCATGAGGTCCCTGTTTTGGAAATGGGCGCTCGGGATCCTGTTGGCGGTGGCACTTTCCCATTCGTTTGGCATCTTTCACCTGGCGCGACGGATGGATGATGAGCGAAGCGCACTTCTGCACGAGTTGGTGGCGGTGCAAGCCGGCGAAGTTGTCGCCTTCGCCAACACGACGCACGGGCCCGATCGCGAACGGAAGATTCTCGAATTCGCAGAAACGCATGATCTAAATGTACATCTGGCCCCGGCACCCCCACCCCACGCCCCGCCGCAAGTGCAGAGCTTTCGACTCGCCGATGGCAGCTTCCTGATCGCTGCCCCTGATTTCATGGGCCCTCCACCCCTCGGTTTCGCTGGACTACTGCTCCAGCTCGTCCTCGTCATCGGCGTGGTTTTCGCGGTCGTCACGTGGCTGTTGCGGCCGCTCGCCAAAGATCTGGGAGAATTGTCGTTCGCCGTTGATCGGATCGGTGGCGATCGGCTTGGCGCCCGAGTGCCCGTTCCGAACAGCGGTCCTCTCCGCGAGGTGAGCGAATCCGTCAATCGTATGGCCGACCGGATCGAGCACCTCGTGAACCATCAGCGCCAGTTGTTTCAGTCGATCTCCCATGAATTGCGCACCCCCCACGCCCGGATACGGTTTCGCCTGGACGCCCTGGAGCGCGCCGAGGACGTCCAACAGAGAACACGAGAAATTGCGGCGATCGAGCAAGATCTAACGGACATCGATGACCTGCTCGGCGAGCTGTTGGCGTACCTGAAGCTCGACGTGGAGCTTCCGATCGCTGACCCCTCGCCTTGGTCCGCGGAGGAGGCTCTCGCTGAGGCGGTCGCCCGCATTCGGCCCTTTCGCCCTGAGGTGCGAATCACCCTTCAGGTGGATCCGGAGGTCGGGTTCGCCGTTCCCCAAAAGTGGTTCGTTCGCGCCGCGGAGAATCTTCTGAGTAACGCACAAAGATACGCCAAAATCGACGTTATCGCGACTGTCGCCTTGGTGGCCGGCGCACCGACGCTGCTGATCGACGATGACGGGCCGGGAATTCCCGAGGCCGATCGCGAGGCCCTATTGGCCCCCTTTCAGACCGGGGACCGAAGCCGAAGCCGTGCTACGGGAGGAATTGGCCTAGGACTCGCCATCGTGAGTCGGATCGCCGAGAAAACCAATGGACAAGTCCGGTTTGAGGTTTCGCCGATCGGGGGCGCCCGGGTCGGCCTGCATTGGCCCTCTTCATGAGCCGCGAAGCCACTCGACGACGGCGGCGGGCGAGCGCAAACCGGCGGGCGACGACCACACTCCGCAGCGAGAAAGTGATATATTCGGCGCAAGTTCCGACGGAATCGCTCACATGACCCCATTCGCCCATCGGGTATCGAAACACCTCACACCGCTCATTTTGACCGCCATGGGATGCACCGATGGGCGGGAAGCGCTGTCAACGTCACATGTCGACGCCGTGCAAGCCGAACTCGTCCACCTGCGCACGATCGCCGCGGACTTTGCGATCGCCCCGCACTCCACGACACCATGCCCAACCCCGCCACAGCAAGCGTCCAAGGTCACCCCGCTCATCGACGCGGAATGGCTGAATCACATCGACGATCCGTCCTACAGAGAAGACTGGTTCTGGCTGAACGATTCGAAAATTGGCAGACTGCCGTATGAGCCAGCGCC
>SYKL01000140.1 GCA_005797785.1 Pseudomonadota bacterium
CCGATCGAGAGCCCTGGGAGCCGGTGACGCAAATCGCGCGCGACGGGATCAGGGCGTTCGGCCGATGGTCTAGTCGATGTTGTAGTCGTTCATTTCTTCGGTGCAAGGCCGAATGATGTGCACATCAGGGCGTCGACCGATGGAATACAGCTTTTCGCGAGTGACTTTCCGCGCCACCCCCTCATAGACTCCGCCTGGCTTCTGTTTGGAGATCGTGATCCCTTCGCCCTTTACGTTGCCAGGGTCCCTCTTGAACAGAATCCGTACGCAGATTTCTTCGCCGTCTTTCGGTGGGTTGGACTTCAGCCACACCGCGATCGTGTCCGGTGGGGTGTCCACGGGTTCGGTCGCGCACGCGAAAAACCACATCAGGGCCCAGAACATTTCTGCCTCCCTTGCGTAGAATATACCCGGGGGCGAGGTTGGACGACGCGGTCGAAGGGTTTCTTTACTATTTGCGGGTGGAGAGGCACCTCTCGCCGAACACGGTCCAGGCCTACGGTGCCGACCTGATGCGATTTGCCCGGTGGAATGAGGATCAAGGTGTGGTCTCGCTGTCAGAGGTAACCCGGCCGTCGATCGTCGAACACTTGGTTTGGTTGGAGTCGCAGTCGGTGGGGATGCGGTCGATCGCGCGGGTTCGAAGCTCGCTTCGCGCATTATTTAAGTTTGCGGTTCGCGAAGGTCTGGTGTCGGAAGATCCAACCACCCTGTTGTCAGCGCCCAAATTCGTGCAACCGCTTCCCACCCTGCTTTCCGCTAAGCAGGTAGAAGCCCTTTTAGAAGCGCCAGATCGCAGTGATCCTCTCGGGCTTCGTGACGCGGCGATGATCGAGCTTCTGTATTCGGCCGGTCTTCGCGTCACCGAATTGGTCACCTTGCAACGGCATCAATTGGATCCGATGATCGGGGTTCTCCGCATCCGCGGCAAAGGCGACAAAGAACGTCTGGTTCCCATCGGCGATCGGGCCCTCGAGTTGATTGGCCAGTACCTGCTTCGGGCGCGACCGGTGGTCGATCCCGAACAACGTTATTCGGAGCTCTTTTTACAGCGGCGCGGCGGGCCGATGACCCGCCAGAACTTCTGGGAGCGCCTGGTGCACCACGCGCGATCGATTGGGATGAGAGGCAAGGTTTCTCCGCATGTGTTGCGGCACTCCTTTGCAACCCACCTCCTCGAAAACGGCGCCGATTTGCGTTCGGTGCAGGCGATGCTTGGGCACGCGGACATTTCCACGACGCAGATCTACACGCATGTGACAAAAGCGCGATTGCAGAAGATACACGCGGAATTTCATCCGCGCGGCGCCCGAAAGCCATGATCCCGTTGTCGCTCGCTGCGGTCCCGTTCGCGGGCGTAGCTTCCCTGCGTTCCTCGCTTCGTTCCTAGGCCTCACAGCTTCCGGAAGCCGCTTTATGGATCCGACGTACGTTCCGCTTCCAAGGCGTGCACCGGAACGCCGAGAATCAGCATTTTTTGCTGGTATTCGGTGGGGATGTCGTTTTCCCAAGGCGCGCCTTCTCCATTGACGTCGGACGAACGTCCCAAAATGTTCAACGGCAGCCGAGGCAATGCTTCCCCCTCGGCATTGCGGTCGAGCAGCTCCACCACGCGCTCGCAGTTCGGTTCGTAGTCGCTTTTGAGACGAAACCGGCCGCCGGGGATCAGCAACGAACAGAGATCTTCCAGAAACCAACGGGAGATCAGCCGGTTTTTCTCATGCTTGTCCTTCGGCCACGGGTCGGGATGGTTGACGTGCACGCCGGAGAGGGAACCCGGAGTGAACAGATCGTTGAGGTAGGCGGCGTGGTATCGGCCGATGATCGCGTTGGACAGACCCGCGGCGCGGATCTTCTTGGCGCACCAGACCGTACGCTTGTATCGAATTTCAATGCCGATGATGTTCCATTCGGGATGCTGCTGTGCGAGCCCGGCCAGATACGCCCCATTTCCGGCCCCGATCTCCAAGTGCAGCGGGGCTTCTCGCCCAAACAGCTCGGACCAACGGCCTTTGTAGGCCGGAAGGTCGGACGCCGGGTACAAGGGTGGACCGTACGTGCGGTGCAGTGTCAGGTATTGGTTGATGCCCGGACGGGAATACTGCTCTGGAAGCCGATCTTCGAACTGCGGTGCGGTCTGCGGGGTAGGGCGGCTCATGGGGTGTTTCCTGGGGCGTTGGCCTTCCAAACGCTGCCGTCGGTGTAGTGTTCTTTTTTCCAAATCGGCACCGTGGCTTTGAGCGTATCGATGGCGAATCGGCTTGCTTCATAGGCTTCGGCGCGGTGAGGGGAGGCAACGGCGATCACCACGGACGCCTCGCCTGCCGGCACCACCCCGATGCGATGGGCCACCGCACATTGGGATCCCGGCCAACGAAGCGCCACTTGCGCGCAGATCGCTTCCATTTCGGCGATCGCCATCGGGGCGTAGGCCTCGTAGGAAAGCTCAACGACCTGCCGGCCCTCAAAATGATCCCGGGTGGTCCCAATGAACAGCACGACAGCACCGCGATCGGTTGCCGAGACCACCCTTTGAACCCCAACTGGATCCAGCGGGGACTCCGACAGCCAAGCGTTCATCCGCCCCCCAACGGAGGAAGAAAGGCCACTTCATCGCCGGATTGCACCGGAGTATCGGAGGAGGTATGGGCGGCGTTTCGGGCATACGCGACCGGAAGATCGCGCTCCTTTCCAGGAAACAATCGATAGTAAAGTTCCTTGACTGTTTCTCCAGGTCGAACGTCCACCTCTTCCATGTCCAAGCCCTTCTTCTCCCGGAGGGCCGCAAAATAGTGGACGGTCGCCTTCATGGCGAAAGCTCGTCGATCTTTGCCGCGAGAATGAAGTCATTTTCAGTGAGGCCATTGGCCACGTGGGTCCACAGCTCAACGCGAACCTGGCCCCAGCTCAAAAACAAGTCGGGATGGTGATCCTCGGCGTCCGCGAGGGCGCCAATCCGGTTTACGAAGTCCAGCGCTTGCGAAAAATCTGGAAACTGCCAGGCTTTGGCGAGCCGGGTGCCGACTTCCCAATCGGGCAATGCGGCGGCCAACCCCGCGACTTCTTCGGCGGACAAGGGGGACATCGAGCCGTGGCTGGGCAGGCAATGACGGAGGATCAATGATTCGCGGGTGCTCATCCGCGCCTGTTAACCGTTTTGCAGGCGGGCCAAGAATGCCTGCACGTCGCGCGCGGGCTCGGGCGTGGACTCTCCGCGATAAAACGCCTTCATCTCTTCGAGCACCCTCGCCCATGGCGCGCTCACGCGGCGGGCGGGCGGCAACGACTTCAGCATCAACGCCCCATATTGGCGATCGTGAATGCGGCGATCCAGCATCAACACCACCCCTCGGTCGCCACGATGTCGGATCAACCGACCATAACCCTGGCGCAGCTTGATGATCGCCTCGGGCAAGGAGAAGCTTCGAAAGGGATCTCCGCCGCGTTGTGCGATTTTTTCGTGTCGGGCGATGCGCAAAGGTTCGGTCGGAACCCGAAAAGGGAGTCGAGGGATCACCACCAAACGAAGGCCCTCTCCTTTGACAGACACACCTTCCCAAAAGGAGTCGGTCCCTACCAACACCGAACGCCGATTTTCGCGAAAGCGATCGAGAAGCGAACCGCGGTTGGCGTAGGCATCTTGAATCAAGACCGGCTGCTCAGCCGGTAGCGCTCTTCGAAGTGCCGCTCCATAGGCTTGAACCGCGGCGAACGAGGTGCAGAGAACAAAGGCGCCACCGTCGCTGGCCTGCACCGCCTCGACCACGATTCGGGCAGATTCGGCAAGGAAGCCGTCATCGTCGGGGGCGGGCAGATCCCGCGGCAAGGCCAGCAACGCCTGTTGCGCGTGATCGAACGGAGAGGGCAGAATATCGGTTTCGGCTTCGGGCGCGCCGATCCTCTGCATCCAAAACCCAAATTGGCCCGCCACGGTCAGAGTGGCACTGGTGGAAATGGTACCTGGGAGGGGATTCCAGAGGATTTTTCGGAGGGTCGCCGCGACCTCGATCGGGGCGAGATTGAGGGTCAAACTTCGGTCCCGCGCCCCCGCCGGCTCAAACCATCGGCACTGTTCGTCGCTATCGGACAAGAATCGGCGGGCAACCTCCGCATGTCCGGCGATGCGCCGTCGAGCCCGGTCGAGCTCCAACAGCGGCTCCGCATCCCTTTCGGAGAGTTTTACCTCCGCAAACAGCGCGGTGATCGGATCGAGGGCGCCCGCCGCATCCTCCAATGACTTGGCGAGCTCGGACACCTGGGGAACCACCAGTTCACGCCAGTTTTCGGTGGCTTCGACCTCCGGAGTGATCCGCGCCGGGGTGCCATCCTCCGGCAACACATAGGCGGACAACACGGAAAGAATCGCTTCCGCAGCGCCTTTGAGCGCACCGGCGTGGGTGGCCGCCTGCGACAACAATGGTTCCAATTCCTGCTGTTCGGCAAAGGGCAGGGGAGAACTGCTGTCGCGGTGGCGCGTCAACACCCGCTCCAAGGCGCCGGGGCGTCCCTTCCGGGAGAGCAAAGGCAGAACCGCGCGATCGAGCGCCCGCGTCGAAAGTCGCTGTGAAACCGCACCCGTCGCGGCCTCCTCTAAGTGGTGGGCTTCATCCAGGATCAACCGCTCGTATTTGGGCAGGATCCCCACCGCCGCGCCCGCTTCCCGCGTCGATCGATCCGCCAGCAACAGTGCGTGGTTGACCACCACCAGGTGCGCCGCGGCCGCACGTCTTCGCGCGGTGTAGAAATGGCAGCTCGCATAATGAGGACATCGAACGCGGAGGGTAAGGTCCGTATCGGATTCGATACGCTCCCAAAGTGACGGATCGACACCGAGCGGGAGATCGGAGCGCGAACCGCTGCTTGACACCTCCTCCCATTGCGCGATCGCGCTCAATTCGGAGCGTTCCTCGGGGGGAAGGGAGGAGTCCTCTTCGATGGCGATCCCGAGGCGTCGCTTGCACAAGTAGTTGTTGCGCCCTTGGAGAACGGCAGCGCGGATCCCCAGTTCGGCCCGCTCCAAAATCGGCAGGTCGAGCACCAACAGCTGACCCTGCAGGGCCTTGGTGTGGGTGGAGATCACCACCTTTGATTCATTCGCTTTTGCCCAGAGTGCCGCGGGAACGAGGTATGCCAGCGACTTTCCCGTGCCGGTGCCGGCTTCGACCACCAGCGGTTGCTCCTCGGACAGCGCCTGGGCCACCCGGATCGCCATGTCGATCTGACCGGGTCGAGGCTCAAAATCCGGGATCAGCTTCGGGAGGGTGCTTCGGAAAAACGCCTCCACTTCGTCGCCGGAAACGGCGATCGCCTTCTTTTTATAGGGTTCAACGACCCAATTGGCCTCGGACACGTCAGAATTGATGATCACAAAACCGATGCCGGCATCCCCATAGATCCCGGCCAGCTGCATATCCGCGTCGGAAGGGGTTAAATTCCCCGAAGGGTGGTTGTGGATCACCACTTGGCCTGGCTGTGGCCGGTCGATAAGTGCGATAACTCGGTCGTTTTGGCCGCGGCAGGTGATGGTGACCCCCACCACCTGACCCCCTTCCACATCCCCGATGGCAAACACTTCCACGCCTTTGGCTTCGCGAATGGCGCCGCGAAGCTGGTTTGCGCTGGAAGTATTGATGCGACTCGACATCCTCTGGATGTATCGGGATACAAGGCGCCGCGGAGGTCCGTTGCAAGAATTCCGGTTCAATTTGCCAAGATACGCCTTTTCAGCTCGCAATGCGGCGCGCGCGGGCGACATCTGGCGCGGCTTTCAGGAGGTCGCCACTTCGGCGTCGGAGGCGGTGGGCTGGCCACCATCACGTTATCAGGCGGACAATGTGGGTTTTGTCGTGCGATCGATGACTACGGTGCACCATCGGGAAACGGCGCATGGGGAGGCGTTGATTGGGCAGACCTGGGTGCGCGAATTTCGGCGAGGAATGATGATCACTCGCGAAATTCAGTTTCGTGGCGAGGCGGGCCCGCTTGCCTCCACGGTGCAGGAATGGGTACACGTCCGCACCAACCTGCACGGAGAGGATGGCGATCAACCGCCGCTTCGCGTGGCTCGCGCCTCCTCCGTATTGGTAAACTCGTTTACGACCGTGCCGGGCACCCTGGGGGTGACCTTGCCGGAGTTCGCGCCGTTGCCGGGCCCTATGGGCGGATTCGAGTTTGACTGCTGGCAAACGTGGACCGACCCGCTCGGGCACGTGAACCATCCCGTGTATCTGGACTGGTGCGATGAGTCGGTGGCTCGCGGGTTGAGAAAATTGCATATCGATCCTGACCTCTTGGTTCCGGTGGCCGAACAAGTGCATTGGAAATTGCCGGTGCTCCCTGGCGACCGAGTAAGCGTTCAAAGCGAAAAGTTGGGGACGACCGCATCCGGAGCCGTGGTGTTTGCTCACAGCGTGCGAAAACAGGGGGATCTCCTCTGTGCCACCGCCACAACTGTGCGCACGCTGGCCACCGGGCCGGAGCGGCTGCTCGGCATTTGGCGCGGATCCGTTGTAGAATAAGCGAATGGCCACCTTGCTTGAATCCGCGGTTGCGGCCCATCGCGCCGGGCGCCTTCCCGAGGCGGCCAAGCTGTACGGCCAGGTGCTGGCGAAGGACCCCGATCATGTCGAGGCGCTTCAGCTGCTCGGGATGGTGGCCCATCGTTTGGGACACACCGAAGATGGCTTGAAACTGCTCGATCGGGCGGTTCGTCTGGACCCAGAGCACGGACCCGCGCTGTCGAATCGTGGGATCCTCCTTCGTTCTTTAGGACGGTTGGACGAGGCGATCGCTGCACAACGGCAAGCGTTGCGGTTTATTCCGACCTCGGTCGAGTCCATCGCCGAACTGGTTCGCTTGCATCATGCAAAGGGGGAGTTCGACGAACGCGAGCGCCTCATTTCACAGCTGATCGCCAAACACGCTGATCGGGTTGAAGGGTGGCGGTTTCGAGCTGCCTTTGCGTTGGAGGAGGGCCGGTGGGCCGAGGCGGCGGCCGCACTGGCCGAGGCGCTGCGCAGGCGACCTGGCGACCCCGCTCTGTTGACCGATCTCGCGTTTGCGCTTCAAAAGCTTGGAAATCTCTCGCAAGCCGAGGCTGTCGCGGGGACGGGGAAGCCTCATCCGGCGCTCTTACACCGCTGGGGCGAAATCCTTCTTGAAAAGGGAGAAGTCCCTGCCGCGATCGAAAAATGGCGCCGCGCTTTGGAGCTGGATCCAGCGGGAGCCGAGGCTGCGCTTTCGTTGGGTCGAGAGCTTCGAAACCTCGGTCAAGGGCGAGCATCGGTGGAGGTGTTTCAAGCAGCAGTCAACGCCAATCCTGAAATCCCCGAGCTTTGGTTGGGGTTCGGAAATTCGCTCTCGGTCGAAGAACGGCATTCCGAGGCGGAAAACGCTTGGTTGCGCGCCGTCGCGTTGCGCCCGAACTATGTGGAGGCCTTGCACAATTTGGGCGCTTATCGGGTTCGATCGACGGATCCGTCAGGTGGATTAGACCTTTTGGCGCAAGCGGTGCTGGCATCGTCCGAGAGTTGGCCGTGCGTAGCGTTCGTGGACGCCGTTCACGTTCACGACGTTGGCGACACCCGCCTCGATGATGCTATCGCGCGATGTCTGGCTTGTGAAGGGGTAGATCACCAGCTACTAGAGCGCGCGCTGCGCGTTCGCATTGCCCAAGATCCCGACGTCGCTCCATTGCTTCAGGAGGTTGAACGACAGCAACCGGTTCAGGGGAAAGCGCTGGAGGTGCTGGCGCGCCAACGGTGGCTTTCGCCCTTGTTGCGCAGCATGATTGTTCGCCATCCGGTATGGGAAGAGTTGCTTCGGCAACTTCGTCGGGAGCTTTTACGCGAAGTGGTTCACGGTGAGGGCTCCGATATTGCATTGCTGAAGGCCTTTGCGTTTCACGGCTGGCACACCGAGTACGCTTGGTCCAGAACCGAAGAAGAAAGGGTGACATGTGCGATGCTCGCGGCGAGTCTCGCAGACCGTTTGCCGCGGGAACCCTACAGCTTGGAGCTGGCCGTCGAACTTTGCGCGGTGGCAATGTATGTCCCGCTCGACGAGATGGAGGGGATACATCGCCGTTTGGCGGAGCCCTGGCGCGAAGGGGTGTTGGGTGACCTCATCCACCAACAGGTGGTGGAAGGTGCGTTGGAGGCCTCTCTTGCGGCGTCCGTGTTGTCGCTGGGCCCGATTGAGGATGCGGTTTCGATGGCGGTGCGCACTCAGTACGAGGAAAACCCCTATCCGCGCCTTGTATCGGTTCACCGGAAGCTGCCGGAGCCGTTCGCTAAGGTGGTGCGTTCGCTGTTTCCTTGGTTGCCGCCCGAGGATCTTCCGACAGCGCCGAAAATTCTTATTGCAGGCTGTGGAACGGGACAGCAGGCCCTGGCTGCGGC
>SYKL01000141.1 GCA_005797785.1 Pseudomonadota bacterium
ATCGACAGGAACACCCTCTAAGGTGACGTTCGAACCTTCGCCCGACCACTCACCGTCAGCCGCGCATTTGGCCTCACCTCCACCCGGAGCACGCCACCGCGGTCGGATGCTTGGAGGGCGGTGAGCTGGGTTTTGCCGAGTCGCTCCGCCCAGAACGGTCCAAGGCGCGGTCCCAAGACGCGTGCCGATGTGCCGCCCCAGCCGCTCGAATGCTGCTCCACAACGACGCCAGAGCCTTTTTCGCCAGTCACCGACCCCTGCCGCCATTCGCCGAAAACTCGGCACCGCGTTCCGCCCAGCGGGTGAGACTTGAAATGAGGATTGCGGATGTCATCTGTCGCTTGGCCACCACCACGGTATTGGCGCCTTCACACCATCGGTTGGGTGATTTTCGGCTGTGTGTTCGCCGCAGCCTCCTGGCCCTTCATGCATCTGGAGCCTCAGTTCAGTCTTTGGCGGGCCGTGGTCCACTGGGGACTTTGGACCGTCACGGGTGCAGGGGTGTCGGGACTCTTGGTGATCCCGTACGGCAAATTGGTTCTTTATGGCGTTCGGCCGAGCACGACCGCGTGGGTGTTGGCGCTTTCGGTTCTTGGGGCATGCGTATGGGCGGGATTGTTGGTCGTATTGAATAGCCCATTTCTACCGTTGCATATGCCGCCGCCCCCGCCTCCCGACTGGCATCCGCAGGGCCCGCCACCCGTGGGTTTGCCCGTGGCGATGAGCGCGGTGTTGCTGTTTGCAGCCGGTTGGCTGGCGATTTCGTTTGGCGTTGCGGAAGTACGGGCCAAGGAACGTGAAGAGTTATTGACGTCGAAAAATCTGGCGACCGAAGCTCGACTTGAGGCTCTCCACCGAGAGTTAAACCCCCACTTCCTGTTCAATGCATTGAATACTCTCGTGGGTCTAGCGGATGAACATCCGGAGGCGGTCAAGAGCACCGGTCGTGCGTTGGCAAAAATCCTCCGGTACACCCTCTCGCATGAAGGCAACTTTGCTGCTTTGCAGGAAGAATTGGACATCGCGGCCACTTTTGTAGAAATTCAAAAGACCCGATTTGCGGAGAATCTTGACGTAAGATGGAATATTGAAGCGGATATCTTGACGGCTGAGGTACCCGTCATGTTGGTGCAGCCGCTGCTGGAAAACGCGATCAAACACGGAATGTCGAGCAGTGACATGCCGTTACGAGTGATCGTTACCGTTAAGAAGACGACGGATGGCGTCTATCTTGCCGTTGAAAATTCTGGAAAGTTGGCGATTCAGGAAGGGGGAAGCGGATTACGAAATCTGGCGGAGCGTCTGCAACATTTGTATCCCGATCGGCACACCCTGCAATTGAATGAACAGCTTGGAATGGTCTGTTGTTCCATTGCTCTCGTGGGAAAACCATGAATGGACTTCATGTATTGATGGTGGACGATGAGCGACCCGCAAGATTGGCTCTACGGGCCCTGCTTCAAGAGTTGGATTGCATACGATCCATTCGAGAAGCAGATTCCATTCACATGGCCATGGAAATGATAAGGGAAAAGCAGCCCGATTTATTGTTTTTGGACGTCGTAATGCCCGGTGGGTCGGGCTTTGATATCACCGAAGATTTACCTTCTTCTACCCACGTTGTATTCGTTTCTGCATGGCAACACTACGCCGTTGATGCATTTGATGTGGAAGCGATCGGGTATTTGCTGAAACCCGTGGAACCGGAGCGCCTCCAGAGAGTCATCGAACGTGTGTTAAGGTTGGCCGCCGAAAATTCCGAGGAGCCGGGAACTCTCACTCTCGATAGCCGTCTCTGTCTGTCGGTTCAGGGTGGAGCTCGATTTTTCCTGGTTCGCGAGATCGCCTGGATTGGCGGCGCCGATGATTATTCCAATATTTACCTGCTGGACGGCACCTCGATTTTATCGTCGACGTTGTTGAGAGATTGGGAACGCCAATTGCCGGCGGCGTTTATGCGGATCCATCGGTCGACCATCGTCCAAATCGATCTCGCCGACCGGCTCAACCGCCTCGCTGGAGATCGATTTGAGCTCCTTCTCCGGGGAGGGATTTCCAAACTTCAGGTGAGTCGCCGAAATGCGGCTGCTTTACTAAAACGCATCGCTCACGATTGACACAGAACTTAGTTCAATAGGAGGTAGGCCATGAATCTGTCGAGTATTTCTTCTACAACGTCTACGGATTGGAGCGCCATGCGCCAAAATCTCGTCGAAAAAATGACCAAGCAACTGGACAGTGATGGAAATGGCAGCATTTCCAAAGCCGAACTTCAACAGGCCAAAGATGCGGCCGACAAAAGAGCATCAGGCAGTCAAGTCAGCGCCAATTCCAATGTGCCACCTTCAAATGCTCCGACGGTGGACCAACTGTTTCAGAAATTCGACGCGAATTCTGATGATGAGCTTTCCTCGGACGAGTTGCTAACCTTTGCAGATGCGATCATGTCAGGCAGGCCACAAAAACCGGGAGGAGCCGATGGACCTGAGGGCGCGGGCGGCCCACCGCCCGGAGGCCCACCGCCCGGAGGGGCTGCCCCCGGCGCAGCCGAAAACTCAACAGGTGAGGGAGCATCGACATCTTCGAGCGATGATTCAGACTCGGATTCGAACGCTGAGCCCGCGGATGCGAACAAGGACGGCAAGGTTACCATGGCGGAGTTGATTGCCTATGATCTTAAACAATTGACGGAGCTCACCAAGTTGGCGACGGGCAAGTCGAGCACCCCGACCGCTTGACGCGCGACGCGTCCGAACGCCGGAACGCACATTTGCCTGCAGGGTTGAGCGGCACTGAAGCGAACTTGGTGCACTCCGTTACAGTGGTTCGTCGTGGCTCGTGTATAGTGTGAAATACGGGTGTGCCGCCCTCCTCGTGGGTACGCAAATGAGTAAGAGCCTTCCGCGTCAGACTTCCCCAGAGCCGCTCGCCCCGGCGACATCTACCGCGGTGGAACCGTCTTTCGGCGGCGATGAAGCCTCGATGTGCTCCCTCTTCGGTCCCGGTGGACTGGCGTCGGCCGGTGGTCCGCCGGACGCGGTGGACCCCGCCAGCTTCTTCTCCCAGTTTGGCGAGGTTTTGGGGGCTACGCCTCGGATCGCCGTGGGTGACCGCGCCGCCCAGCAGGGGGCAGCTGCTTTTACGCAGGGTGGGATCATCAATGTCGATCCTCGGTTTGCGGCGGGTGGTAAGGTTTCGGAGAGTGTTTTGGCGCATGAGGCGGTTCATGTTGCCCAGCAGCGCAGCGACGGACCGGTTGCGGGACGAACAGCCCTGGAAGCGCAGGCCCACCGCGGTCTTCAGGGGGGCGCACCGCTCGCGGCGGATCCGAGCCTAAGTCTTCAGATGACGCTGGAAGAGGGATTTAACGCCGCGTATCAAGGTGACCAGGCGGCAACAAACACGGCTGTTGCCGAAACGCCGGCAGCTGCCACCGAGACCGCGAGCGCCTCAGCGACGCCCGAGACCGCCGCTTACGTTACGACCGACGCTCAGTCGGGAACGACCACCAGCTATTCGGCGACGGGCACCACGCTGCAGGTGGATCAGAGCATCACCCAGATCGATGGGGCGACGCTCACATACACCAGCACCACCACCACATTCGAGATCAAGGCCGACGCCACCGACGCCGAACGTCGTAAGGTCGCGGCCGACGGGATCAAGGAGGTCGCGGCGGAGATCGGCGTTCGGGTGACGGACTTCCAGTCCGAGCTGGACTCCAACGCGATATTGCGGGAGTCGTTGCTCGCACAAAAGGAGCAAGAGGAGGCCGCAGCCGCGACCACGGAGCCAGCGATGAGTACGGATCCGGCAATGAGTACGGATCCGGCGATGACGACGGATCCGGCGATGACGACGGACCCGGCGATAACTACGACGGCCACCGAAGTGGCTCCCACATCGGCGTCGCCCGTCCTGAGCGATATCGATCAAATGCTGACCGACCTCGACGCGCGTGATGCAGCGTTGGAAGAAGCGATCACCAAAGCGAGTGAAGAAAAGACGCGGTTGGAGCAGACCGCCGCGGACGTCGAGAGCGGAGCCGTGGACATCGAAACCGCTTTGGCGAGTTCGGGTGTCTCGGTGGAGGAGCCGCGCGAAGAAAAAGTCGTGGGTATGGAAGCCAGTGTTGGCCCGACAGGTGCTTCCGCCTCCTATTCGGACGGCACAGGAAAGACGTCCGTCGCCTTGAGCGCGTCCGAATTCTCGGTCACCGACGTCCAGAAAAATGAGGACGATTCTACGACCACCACGTCGGGGGCCGTCGACCTGTCGAGCGGAGTTGGCGCAAAGGGGTCTAGCTCGGTTGAGAATGCCGACGGTTCAACCGCGAGTGTGGAAGGGGGCGCCACGCTTGCCACCGACGAAGCGGGAAACATCAACGGGGTTTCGGGCAGTGGCACAGTATCCACCAAGGACGCCGATAATAATACGGCGACCATCAGCGGCACCGGAACCATTTCCGGGGACGAGGTCAGCGGTGGCGTGACGGTGGGATCGGGCAAAGACAACACGAACGATAAGGGCGTTGGCGACAAGTACGAAACCCACTTCGGTGTCGACGGTGGCATCAAGTTGGCCGTGGCGAACAACAACGATGGTACCTACACCCTTACGGCGACGGTGTACGGCTCTGGAAAGGTGGGGGGTTCTGCGAGCGATACCAACGCCACCGCTGCTGGCAACGCCTCAGTTGGCGTGACCGGCGGGGTTTCCGGATCGATCTCGTCCACTTACACCCACACCTTGACGTTCGAGGAAGCGAAACCGTATTTAGGGTCCCTCGAACGCGGTGAAGATGGGTCATACCCGGAGTTTAGCGAATCCGCCGCCGTTCAGGCCTATTATGAACTGGAGACCGCGCCGGAAGGTGGGCTGGATGCCGCGGAGGCGGCGGCTCTGGCGGCTGGTGATACCTTTACCAACGAGGCATCGATCGCGTGGAATGCCGGCATCAGTGGAGGCTTTAGGTGGGCGTCGGCGAAGTTGGCGGCCACCGGAAATGGCACCACGGTATTTAAGGCGGTTGCCACCGACAGTGCCGTCGCGGTGTCTCGGAGCTTTACGAACAAGTTGGGCCTCACCGCCGGCGGACAGTTGACCATTGGGGGAACGGTATCCTTGGGAGGCGAGATCACGGACGTCACCACGGTCGGTGGTACGGTTTCGCTTAGCATGAGCCAGACCGATGAGCGCTTCCAGGGGATGTATCAGGCGATCCTCAATGCGGATACCCTGGACGAGGCGATCCAGGCGGGCGAAGCCTACGGCGCTTCGGTCGTGTTGCAGGAAGGCGAAAGCGTTTCGGAGAAAGTGACACTGGGCGTCGGGGGCGTGGCGAGCGCGAGCATCACCGAGACCTCCACTGGTCAGGAATCCCTGGTTCAAGGCGATTCCCATGTCGGCTCCACCGTCACTGGTGGCAGCACGCTTGGCGCTACCGCCAATGTTGGCGATCAGACCGTGCTGTCGCAGTCGGACACCGGCACCGCAAGCCTTGCGCTGGGGGAGGGCGGCACTACCTCGTTGACGTTGACCGACACTTCTACGACCCAAAGTTTGGACGCTTCCGAAGGAGATCTTGCGACGGATACGCTGACGTCCGGCCTGCCCGCTGCGTTGGTCAACCAGTTGACCGAAACGCGATCCACATTGACCACGATGAAGGTATCGGACTCGGACTTGGCGAAGGTGGTGGGGATCGCCGCAGACAGCGATCGGTGGATGAGCGCCGCAACGACCACGGGGATGGACACCTTGGTCAGCTTGGAAGATCAACTGGCGTGGGAGAACTATGGAAGGTTTCTTCGCAGTCCCACCCCAGACCCCGAGTGGGCGGAATACCCTGACGACGCGCTTTGGCTGGCGTTCGCCCGAGCCACCGTCGATTTCATGCAGGTTTCGGGGTCGGCGGGATACGAGATTTGGTACAACTGCTTGCGTGGAGTGAGCGACGAACGCCTGGGCGAGCAGACGGTATGGCCGCCGGGCACCGACGAAATCAAGACCGAGTACCTGGACTGTGAGGCGCGGTACGGGCAATTGCCCAACGATCTTGACGTTCATCTCTCTTTGGGCGATCAAACGGGAGGTGAGCTCACGCTCGACTTGCTGAGCGAGGCGGTGAGGGCCCTGTTCCTGGACATGAACAACTCAGACGCGTGGGAGGGCAACGAGGTCGCCCACTCGGAAATGTTGTACCGGATATCGGAATGGGAAGAAGGGATCGCGACCGTGCGCGAGCAATTCACCCAGCAATGTTTCGAGTTTACCACTGTCGATCAGGGCGAAGCCGCCAATGATCTGGACACCAGCGATTCGACGTGCCCGGAGTCGGAAGAGTCGGATTTTGAGGACGTTCTTGCGGAAGCGCCGACGAGCGACAACTCGGCCGATGCCTTGGATATGGGGCCCGTGGAGAGTCGACTGTTCACACTGCTCAACAACGCCAGCGTCGAAGATGATCTGATTGTAGACCTTTCCGACGCACTTTCGGGTAGCTCGACGAATGGGGGGACGGTGGACCAGGTCTGGGCCTGGATGAGCGGGCCGGACGTGGTCGAAGGGACTGAGATCATCGATCAGTTGGACGACCACTATTCCCAGTGGCTCCCGCAGATCCTAGCGTACCGAGAGTTGGTGAAGCCGTGGTTGGCGGCCGACTCGGATACCTATTCCTATGAGTACTTTTCGGTGAGTGCGCCGGGGGTTTCCCCCAAGATGGGTGCGGCTGACATTCACGTCAATCGGGCGCTGGCGCCGCTGTTTGAATACGACGCGGGCGACGCGCACAGCGAGCTGAGCGCGAATTACTCGCAGCGGTGGGGCGCCCGGTACGGCCGGTATTGAGGTCTGGGGTCTGAGGCGTCGCAACCGGTCGCAATCGAGGCGCTGCCGCCCAAATCCCCACCACAGACGGATAACGGACCATCGCTGCCTGCGGAGTTGGCGATGCAAACCCCTGGTCGAGTATTCTGGTGTATGTTTGCCTTGTTCGGATGTGTGCCCCGAGCGGCGAGGATGTCCGAGCCTTTGCCTTCGACCAGGTCGGTCGCGGAGGGACTGGAAAAGTGTGAGCAGCCGGCGGTTTCGGGAACCGACGCCGGCGCTGACACCCTGTGGTGCGAAAAGGGTGGGAGTACCCACTGGTTCGGCTACGACCGAGCCAGCCAGGTGCTTTCGGCCCGGGAGGAGGTGAGTGTGCAAGCGACTTGGCACGTGGGCATTCCGTCGGATTCTACGCGCGAGATCTGGTGGTGCCCCCGGGCACCGAACTTTTGGGTGGCGTTCTCGGCGGATCAAATCTTGGTGAAACCGGTTGAAATGGCTGAAATGTCTTGGGAGCGGGTCACGTTAGAGGAGCCGTTTTCGTTCGTGTTGTACACAAATGAAATCGCCCCTCCTCGAGATGTGACACTGGATGGAACGCTGTCCGTGGGAGTGGGTCGGATTCCGGAGGGTGTGGGGAAGGCACACCTTCCTGAGTTTGACGGGGATTTGGGGGTGACCTGGCGAAGAGGAGGGACGGACGGTATTCCGACCCAAGCCAGCTGTAAACGTTGGTTTGTGGCTGTACAATAGCGCGGTCGTTGCCGCCCCCACTCGTCGGCCGATGGATTCCGCGCCGGTCGCAACAGAAACTGCGCGACGCGTCTGGCTCGGGTGCTCCTTTCGAAGTATGCCATTGATCGTCTTTGGAACGCCGAAATACGAAGGACACGGTCGTGTCTGATGTTGGCGTCGGTCGAATGTGGCAGAAGGAAGAATGCGCGCTCCACAACTGGCGATCTGGTCGGCACAGGAAGTCTTGGTGGCTCGAGGTGAGGAGATTCGGGCGGCGGCGCACGCCGAATGGTGCACCGGGGCTCATTCTCCGACATTGATCCTCGTCGATCTGCAGTCGCTTCGGGAACATCGCGACCGACTGGCTTCCCTGCAAGAGGGAGGGGAGCCGCCAAAGGTGCTGCTTTGGGCGAAGCGCGCGCCCGACACGCTGGAGGAGTTGTCGGCGATCGATGGAATCGTCGATCCTGATTTGTCTGCCTCCGAACTTCGCCTTTGCCTGAGTCGGCCATCGGTCCCCAAGCGCCTGTGGATCGACGGTGGAGTCATTTTCCCGCGGATTCGTGAGGTACAGCGCGATCAAAAGGTCTGGCGGCTGACGACCCTTGAGGCGCGGCTGTTGGCGTATCTGGGTGGTCGCCCTGGCGAGATGGTCGAGGACAGCGAAATCTTACGCGAGGTCTGGGGTTACCACGGCGCGGTGCAATCGCGGGCGGTCATCCATTCCGTCAGCCGACTGCGGCAAAAAATTGAGCGAGATCCGGCGAATCCACGTCACCTTCTGCGCGACGTCGCGTCAGGGTATCGGTTTGTGCCCGCCGCCCCCGAAGCGACCCCGATGGCGCTGGTTCCGGCGCCGGCGGCGGATTTCTTTGGTCGGGAGGGGGAGATCGAGCGCTTGGAAGGCTTCGTCACCCAACACCGGCTGGTGTCGCTCGTGGGCCCTCCGGGAGTGGGCAAGACGGCTTTGGTACGTCGATGGCTCGCACAGTCTCGATCGGCGCATCGTGTGCAAACCATGGACCTCGCTTCCAGCGAGGAACCGAGCGCCGTCATACAGGCGTTCGTCGAGCTTTTTGGCGCTGGCGGTGAAGTGGAGGTCGTGGAGGCGCTTCCGGATCCCTCCCGGATCGTGCTGATCGAGCACGCTGACGCAATGATGGATACGGTCGCCGATGTCGTGCAGGCGTTGTGGAACCGTTGGCCTCGGAGTCGTTGGGTGGTGGTCGCCCGGGTACCGCTCAAACTGACTCAGGAGACGTTGTTTCGCGTCGCTCCGTTGTCGGAACTCAGCTCGATCGACTTATTGAAGCACAGTGTGTCCCGCTATCGTCCGGACTACGCTTTTCCTGAGGATTCGACGCTTTCCACCTTGGTCGGGGTGCTGTCACATCTTCCGCTGGCGATCGAGCTGGTCGCGCCTCGGATAGCCTCTTTTGGGGTGGAGGACGTGCTGGTTCGCTTGCAACAGCCGTCGTCGATACTCACCAGCACCGACCGCGACCGCGGCCCACGCCACCGGTCCGTGTTTGCTGCGCTCGATTCCTTTTGGGCGGTGTTGTCCGAGCCCCAGCGTTCGGTCTTGGCGCAGAGTTCCGTGTTTCGAGAAGGATTTTCGTATGGTGCGGCGGCGGCTGTGCTGGTTTCGCCGGGCGCGCCGTTGATGGATGTTCTCCAGGAGCTGACGGAATTTGGCGTACTTCAGGTGCTGGAATCCGCCCGGGGGTTGCGGTTCCGACATTTGAGTTTGATCCGACAGTACGCTTGGTCAAAGCGCGGAAAGGACGAGGACCTGCGGGAGCGCTTTTTTCGTTACTATGCCCGGTTTGGAACTCCCGAACGTTATTTTGAATTGACGGACGGGTCTCAAGCTGAAGGGCCGGTCAGTCTCGATCGACCGAACTTCGAGCATGGACTGCGGTGGGCGTTGGCCTGCGGCCGGGGGGACGCCGCGGTGGGGATCGCGATCGCGTGTTTGGTCGATCGCATTTTGGCGCAGCAAACCACGGCTGCGGTGCGAATCGCGTCACAGGTGGCGGGGTGCGAAGCCGATCCGGCGGCGCGTGCGCTGTTGCTGATGTTGACCGGCATCGCGGAAAATGCGCGGTTTGGAGCGCTACCTTCGGACGCCTACGAGAGGGCCGTGGCGCTTGCTGAGGGCGTTTCGTCGACGTCGCTCCAGGCCTATTGTCTGGCGTCCTCGGCGGTGTTTTCGATTCGAACGGTGGAACAACGCCCGGCCTCCGATCGCGACGTGCAACGTTTGGAACGGGCCTACGGATTGGTCAAAGGCGCGGATGAGGCGAAGATTCGCCCGTGGATCGTGGCTCGTTTGGCGCTCGCCTACGCCAGTCGGCGGGAACGAGCTTTGGCGCTGGAGATGTTAGGGGCGGCGGACCGCGAATTGGCGTTGGTGGAAGGGGCGCGTTTGCTCGATTTGGCGCTGTTGAACTTGAGCGAAACGGCATTCATCTTGGGGGAGTTCGCGCGGGCGATTGCCTATGGCGAGCGCGCGGTAGCAAGGTTCGACAGGCACAGCTCCTCAAAAGCTTGGGTGACGGCCGCGCATATGCTGTCGACGAAGTACCTCAAACTGGGCCAGTTGGCGGACGCTGAGCGATTGTCAGCGGACGTGGCCGCGTTTACCGCCGCACATCGCTTCGAGGCCGGGGCACAATACCTTACCGCGATGGTTGGGTTGGCTCGCGTATACACGGCGGCAAATCGAGTGGACGACGCGACTGCTGTCCGAACACAGGCCCACGAGTTCGCTCTCCAGTATCGGCCATCGGCGTTGCCTTGGCTGGAGTCAGCCCTCTCCGCTCCGGGGGGCGAATCGTAAGGATACTTGACTAATTGCTCCAGACGGGACCGACCGCGATTGGGCGGGGCCTCTTCTTAGAACTCCCCTTGATAAGCCACCATCGCCGCCGACACCCCAAAGGCGACCGTTAGACCCGTTGCCAGGTACGCTCGGGTGCGGTGCGGCACGACGGTATCCGAATAGTCCCTGCCGGTGGTACGATATTCGCGGTAGGCAGATGAGGTTTGCGCCCACTCCGCCGTGGCCCAGGCCCCGCCGCCCACCGCCAGGGTTCCAAGCACCACGGGCGCTACCCATCGGGGGACTCTGCGAGGTGTGGGTTCATCCCAGGCTATGGCGGGCGTGGAGTGTTCGGACAGCACCACGCTGGTCACCGTAATGTCGTTGGGAGCGATCGTGATCGGGATGGATACCGCATGGTATCCTGCAGCGGTCGCCGATAACGTCTTGTCGCCGACCGGGATCCGCTCGACGGTGCGCGGACCCGTTCCCACCGACTCCCCGTCCACGAAGAGTTCAGCGGAACGGGGGAGTACATCGATGGTGAGCGCTCCATACTGGACGCGTTCCAGAGCGATCTCAATTTCCACAGTTTCAAAACCGCGTAACTCAACCTCCCTCTGTTGTGGATGGTAACCTTCCTTTACTACTTCGATCACATGCGTCCCGCAGTCGCCCGTCCATCGATCGTTCAACGCGACCACCTCCCCATCCACGCGGGCGGTGGCGTCCTGAGGGGACAGGTGCCACACGACGACGCCATTACCGACTTTGGCCTCAATTTCCACGCGCTCGATGTGTTCGTCTTCCAGGTGAACTTTCGCGGTTCCCCGTCGGCACCGGTCGCGGACCTCCACCTGGTGAGCGCCAGGTGGCAGGTCGTACAGCATCACCGGCGCAATTTTGCCGGTGGCGTGCCCGTCCAACCAAACCTCCAGCCCCGGGGGTTCGCTGATGACGTAGATCTCGCCCGGTTCACCGGCGAGAGCGCTGCTTATCCAGTTGAGGAACACCAACATGATCGACCCCCGAAGTTTATTCACAGCCCCAGTGCGGTGTGGTGAGGCCCGAACCTCCCCCCGATCCGGAGCTCGTCCCGCCGACCCCGCCTACGCCTGGAAACAGCGCTAGTCCCTCCAAGGAGGGCGATGCATTGAGGCAGACGAGCGGAATCGAAGGACCACCGCCGCCACCGCCGCCGTGGCCACCCCGACCGCCGGCGGCGCCCGAGGTCCCATTCAAACCTGACCCCGAGTCGTCTTGGCCTCCGCCGCCGACGCCGCCAGAACCGCCCGCGCCGCCCGCGCCGCCCGCACCGCCCGCACCGCCCGCACCGCCGGTTCCGGTCCAAACCGAAACGCCCACCAGCGCGATCGCGGAGTCGATCACCACCAGGCCAAAACTCCCGCCTCCCCCGGTGCCGCCGGTGGCGCCGCCGCCGCCGCAACCCCCCGCGCCGCCGCCACCGCCGCCGCCTCCGTAAGAGTCGCAGTAGTCATCGCCTCCGTAGCCGCCCAAACCACCAGCGCCTCCCGACCCGTAGCCTCCGGGCAAGCCCGCAGTCCCGTGGGCGGGAAGGTAGGTCGCAACGGAGAATTCGCCGATCGACGCCCCGCCGACTCCCGCGGCTCCGACGGCGCTGGTGCCGACGCCCCCGGCAGTGCCATATTGGCCCGAGGAGGTTCCGTAGCCCGCGTACCCGCCATTGCCGCCATAGGCACCAGGGCAGGAAGCATTGGTCCCACCCAAGGCCTGCCCAGGCCCCGAACAGTGATCGCACCACGCCTCGCCCGAACTCTCGCAGCCTTGCCCCCCCGGGCTCCCACTTGATCCCGAGTGGCCGGCCGTCCCATTCGATCCCGCCGTTCCCGCTCCGCCGTTGCCGGCCCGAATCGCCACGTCGATCCAGGTCAGCTGCTCGACGTTTCGAACCACCACCCCGTACGCCGACTGCCCCGGATTGGCGTTCGCGGATTCGAAAGCGAGATGGAGCCAGGTCGTTGGTTGGTTCCAATTGTAGACTTCGACCCCCGACGCCGGGAGCACCAAGATCGTTGGATCGGCGCCCATCGCCCCGGTGGCCCAGTCGTAGCCGCCGGCGATGTTCACCCCTTCCGCAGGCGTGGAGAACGCCAGTTCTCCGCCTCTCACCAAAACCCAGGTGCGTTCACCGTCGGTCGCCCGTTGAAACGCCCTTTCCATCGTACGAACGGCATCCTCGGGGCTCCCACCGTCCAGGGCGTCGTCGCCAAAGGAGGGGTCCACGAAGACAGAATCGGCGAGGTCGCCGTCCCATCCGTCGCAGTTGGAATCTTGGCCGATGCTGTCCGGTGAATCGAATGCGCCGGGGTATATTTCATCGGAGGTATCGTCACAATCCCCATTGCCGATGGTGACGCCGTCGCCATCGAAGTCCGGGTCGACGGGAAGGTCCGAATCGTCCGTGTCCATCCCGCTATCGTCGGAATCCCCGGTGTTAGCCGAGTCCGGTGCACTGTCGTTGGAGTCACTCGAATCCCACGTGCCGCTTTCAGAGTCGCCCGCGGACTCCTCCACGACGGGTAGATCCGATTCCGACAGCTCGGGAAAACAGGCCACCAAACCCAACGTCCAAGGTAGTAAGCGCATCGCACCCCAAGCCCGTCTTGCCATGTTGCCCTCCGTTGTTGCATCGATTTGCGCTGAAAACTGGCGCTGCGGATGAATGTGGCGTTCGAAAAAAGGTAATGTAAAAAGTAACTATGCAGCGCCTGCCGGTGTTCGCGGGCGACAACGGCAACGCAAGTCGTACTGCACACCAACATTGCAGCTGAGGCCCAGGCGGCCGCAGCTGGGGGCATTGTTGCTCGCTTACGCTTGAGCTGCCACCGGTGCTGGCGGAGACTACTTATCGCAGTGTTTTAAGCTATCTGGCGTTTGTATTGATTAATATTGCTTGCATGCATTTTGGGGCTGTGCGGTCGCAAAGCATCGCAAAATGGCGAAAGAAGGAGTCGGCGACATCCGCCGTGTTGGGGCCGAGGGGCTCGGGTCGCAACGAGTCGCAGAATTCGTTCGTCGACCTTTCCTACCGTCTCTGGTGCGAATCGACGGACCCGCTCGGCGACGCCGTCACGACCCCGCAGGTGAGGATCTCCAGCAGGGTATCGACATGACGCTCGCGGTCCAGAGTCATCCCACGTAACCAGGCTTGGGACGAGGGCTCACGCAACATTCCGATCAACAACAGGGCCATCATCGGTGGATCGCCGGGACGCACGATGCCGAGAGTCTGCCCCAGCGCTAACGTGCCCGCCAAGCGTGATTCTGCCGCCTGATAGAACTCACGCAACGCCTCTGCACTTTCCGCGTCGACCCCCGCGGCGTCGGTGAACAGAATCCGGCCAACGCCACCCTCCTCGAGAACGTCAAGCAGGTTGACTAAATTGGCCCGCACCTGCGGCACCACGTCGCGTCCGACGTCGATGGGGGTAAACGCCGCGGTGATCGCCACGATCAACTCCTCGAGCACGGCCTGGAATATGGCGCGTTTGCTGTCGAAGTAGTTGTAGAACGTGCCGCGGGCGACGCCGGCCATCTCGATGATGTCTGAGACTCCGGTCGCATGGTAGCCGCGAACAGCAAAAACCTGGCGTGCCACCGACAGTAACTGCAAACGCCGAGCGTCGGGATCCAGGGAACGGGCGCGCGACACAGTGCCTCCGGACGACGACTAACGCGGGCGCCAGGGTTCGAGTACGCGAACTTCGCGCCATCGTACTAGACTGACAT